>CAMENQ010000001.1 GCA_945928585.1 uncultured Roseburia sp.
TATATGGTTATGTCATCTATGTTTTATATTTTATGTTTTTCATTATTTTGTCTTATATTTTACGTTTTATGTTTTTTGTCTTAGGTGTTGTTTTATTTTATACTGTGTGTAATTATTCTTTTCTGTCTACGTTCTGTCCCGTAAGGACTGTTGCCTGCTGTGCTTTAAAATTCTTCATATATGGATTTTCTTCATTACTGTACTTTATGGTGGTATCTGTTACTCCTCCGGAAACATAAGTACGTCCACACTCAGGACATACAGATGTAAATATACGGACAGATGCATTTACCACCTTACCGTCATTTTCCGCCGCCTTATTATAAGCGTTTGTAACATGCTCTCCCTCATGAGCCCTGACTGCTGCCCCTGCTGCTTCAGGCGATATATGAGCTGCTGCCTTAAAAGAAACCATCTCATCAGAGCCATCCTGATATTTTCTGTTTTTACATGTCTCACAATCCTCAGGCAATGACTTTCCATTTTTTACTTTTTCATCTTCTTTGTCACCATTTCCGGCTATACTGCCATTCTTGCCTGCATTTTCACCATCTTTTCCTATTCCATTTATGATGGCATTTTCACTGTTATTTACAATTCCCTTCACACCGGAATTCCCAGCCTCATTATTATTTCCGCTGCCGTTCAAAGCTCCTTCAACACCACTCCCGGACATACTGCTGTTATAACCTAACGAACTGCCGTAGTTCATTCCACTAATCCCATTTATCATCTGACACACCTCCGTTTTAAGGTATTCTGCTATTTACTGCATTCCTGTAATATTATTATGTATCTTTTTCTGTTATAAAAAATTATAACAGACTTATACATTTTCGTCCAGTTGTAATACATTTTTTGTTCTATTCATATACAAAAGCATCTGCTCAGGCTCAGTAATAAGCCTTACATTATTTTTATCAAGAAGCTCCAGACATCTTCCGTAAGCCTCCCTGTTTTCCATATCTCTTATGCTGTGGGCATCCAAGCCTGCTACTGCCGGAATACCTGTCTGTCCTGCTATTTCCCAGAAAAGAGGTGTAGGGTAATGCCTGTTTCCTGCCATTCCTACAACATTTATCTCCACAGGAACATCCAGTTCTTTAAGTCCCTCACAAAGCCTTCTTATATGCGACCTGTATACCTTCTCCTCTCCGGTAAAGTTTATAAGATCCGGATGGGCAATATACATAAAATGACCTGTCGCAGCCCCTTCCAGAACCGAATCTACATATGCTTTCAGTCTTTCAGTATCCCTTGTTTCTACGCCTGTATACAACACTCCCGGCTCACCACTGAGGAAATGAGGTCCCATTATCATATAATCACAGTCAAGCTGTCTGCACATTTCCACCTGTTCAGGATAAAATTCCGGTATATATTCTGCCTCAAAGCCTATATAAATATCTATGTCCTTTTTATATTCCTCTTTAAGCTTTTTTAGTGTACACACATATTCCGGTGCCTGAGCCATATCCATGCGTATTCCTGATACTCTGCCCTTTTCCTTGAAGGGACACGGCACATGGTCAGCAAAGCCTAATATTTTTATGCCGCTTCTAATGGCACTTTCTATGTATTCTCTTTCTGTACCTGATGCATGCTTGCATCTGTATGTATGAGTATGAAAATTATATTTTGTAAAATCATTCATTAGTATTTTCTTCTTTCTTTTTCAATATTCTGTTTATATTAATTAAAAACAAAGCGGTAGCTGTGGCAGCCGACAATACATCAGAAACCGGCTCCGCATAATATACTCCCCACACTCCGAAAAATTTCGGCAGAATTATTGCCAGAGGTATAAGAAGAATTATCTTTCTTAAAACCGCTATAAAAAGTGACAGCTTGGCCTGTCCCAATGCTACAAAGGTTGGCTGTATACCGTTTTGCAGTCCGAAAACAAGCATTCCTGCCATAAATACAGGCATTACCTTTTCTACAAGATTTATAAGTTCACCATCATCCGTAAACATTCCTGCAAATACCCTTGGAAATATCATTACACAGGCTGTAGCCAGATTAACAAATGTAAACGTGACTGCTATCATCCTACGATATGCTGCCCGCACTCTTTTATAATTTTCTGCTCCGTAGTTATAGCTGATAATAGGCTGTACTCCCTGTGTGAAACCGCTTACCGGTGCGCTTATCATCTGCATAATACTTTGCATAATAGTAAATGAGCCTACATAAATATCTCCTCCATATGTTTGAAGTCCTCTGTTTATTACTATACTTATAAGGCTTTCCGTAGACGCCATAATAAACGGTGAAATGCCAAGCGATGTTATCTGCTTTATTTCCTCTCCCGAAGGTCTTAAAAGCTTTCTTCTAAGAGTCATTGACGCATCTTTTTTTATAAGCGTTCTTACAACCCATATGGCGCTGGCACTCTGCGATATGACTGTTGCTATGGCTGCACCTCTTACGTTTAAGTCAAACACAAATATAAACAGCGGGTCAAGAATAAGATTTAATACTGCTCCTATACCAACCGAAAGCATAGCCGTAAGAGATTTTCCCTGTGCTATAATATATTGATTTAATCCCAGATACAGCATAACAGGCAGCGTGCCTATAAGATATATGCCTAGGTAGCTGTCAGCGTAGCCTATGGTAAATTCGCTGGCGCCAAACAGCATAAGAAGCGGTCTTTTCCATATGTAAAAGCAGACCATAATGGTTGCTGCAAAGCATCCCAGCATAAATACTCCTGTTCCAAGTATTTTTTCTGCCTTCTGCCTGTCCTTTTTTCCAAGGGCTATTGCCGCAAGTGGCGCTCCTCCTGCTCCTACAATCATGGCAAACGCTGAAACAAATGTAATCACCGGGAAGGTTAAACCCACTCCCGTAAGTGCATTGGATCCTACTCCCTGTATATGTCCTATATATATGCGGTCCACTATACTGTATAATATATTTATAAGCTGTGCTATTATGCCCGGTACCGCCATTTTGAACATTAACGATGTTATCGGCGCCGTACCTAATGCTTTCTGTCTGTCACCACCTGTTTCAGAACTCATAGCTTCTTACCTCACAATTTTTTATTCCAAATTCAGCGAATTCTTTATTTGTCATATCAAAAAAGTAAGACTGTATTACTCTCGATATGCCGTTATGTGCAACCAAAAGATATGTTTTATCAGCATCTTCCTTTAATTCATCTAAAAGATTATAAATTCTCTGGCACAGATGAAGCATAGTCTCCCCGCCGTCATAATGAGTTATAAAGTGGCTTTTCATTTCCCTGAATTCTGCTCCGTCTCTTGGCGTTGATTCAAAGCGTCCGAAGTTCTGCTCCTTGAGGCTCATTTCCATACGCATCGGCACGCCTGTTATCTCACTTATATGCCTTGCTGTCTCTGATGCTCTTACTAAAGGAGAATATAATATCTCATCTATATGAAGTTCTCCATTTTTCATCTGTTCCTTAAGCCTTATTCCAAGCTCTTCTGCCTGTCTGTGTCCAAGCTCCGTAAGTTCTATGTCTGTAGCTCCGCAAATTTTATTTTCAACATTCCATATTGTTTGACCGTGTCTTGTAAAATATATATGTGACATTTTTTCCTGCCTTTCTTTTTATTGAATATTGTCGTTTTGACTATAAAATTCATCAACTCCGTCTGCAATTCCCCTTGCAACCTTCCACTGGTATTCCTCAGTACTAAGCAGTTTATCCTCATCATCATTTGTCATAAATCCCACCTCAACAATGGATACCGGTATCTGACACCAGTTTATTCCGCTCATATTATCAACTTCACTTACATTCCTTTTTCTGCATCCTGTGCTTTCACACAGATTATTAAGTACCGCTTCTGACAATCTTCTGCTTTCTTCATATATGGAGCTGCAATACGGATTTTGCGGTGTAGGACAAAGGGTGGTTGCTCCGCTTACTGAATTGTTGTCCGAACCGTCTGCATGTATTCGTAAGAATGATGTAGCTCCCGATGTATTTGCAATCTGTGCTCTTTCTGCATTGCTTATATTTACATCATTTGTCTCACGTATCATTATAACAGTATAGCCTCTGTTTTCAAGTTCCTGTTTTAATTTAAGTGAGATTTCCAGTGTCAGCTCATATTCCGGCTTGCCGGTTACAACCCCGGACGTACCGCCTGCCACCTTGGCTTTCATAATATCTGAGCCGGGTCCTATTGGTTCCTTTTCACTATTTCCCCTGCTTTGATGTCCGGCATCTATGGCTACTATTCTGTCAACATTGCCATATGGGGTTTCCGTATTTTGTGTGGTTATCTGTATAGCTTCTGTATCTTTTTCCGTGGTCTCTTCCTGCACAAACTCTGTCGTTTCTTCTGTGGTCTTTTCCTGTTCAGACTTAACAGTTTCTTCCGTTGTCTGCTCCTGTGTAGGATTAACAGTTTCCTCTGTTGTCTGTTCCTGTTCAGGTTTTTCATTTTCTTCTGTTGTATGTTTCTGCGCAGCTTCCTCAGTTTTTTCAGTTATCTTCTCCCGTAAGGCGTTTGCATTTTCCTTATCACACCCACCGAAAGCTGTCAAAATACACATTATAATAAAAACAGCCGCCAACCCTTTTATTTTTTTTAAAATACTCCTGTATCTGACTTTTCTTTCTTCCATAATTAATCTCCATTCCGGAGCGTTTTGCGCGACGGGACGTGCTTTCGTGGCTGCTTTGTGACGCTCCTGCACAAACAGCCCCTGTTTAAGATTTATTTTATAACCACAGCCTGTGAAAACAACTGCTCATATCTTGTTTTAAACAGCGCAGCATCATACTTTGCATTTCCCTTAAGCGGGTCCATAACATATACAATATTTTCAGATTTATTGTAACCTGTAATGACAAGGCAATGCTCTCCTCCAATCCATGAATATGTCCCATCCTGTAATTTCCATTGCTCATAATATCTCGGCTCACTCATATTTACAGTTGCCCATACTATAACAGGATGATTTTGATTAATTTCCTTATATAAATCCTCAAACGATGTCCCACTTATGTCATATGCCCTGTAAAATGAATTCTGCTCTGATAAATATTTATTGGCTGCTTTTTCTATAACAGATGCAAAGCATCCATAACCGTCATTTGTAAACGGGTCTCCTATAAATGCTTCAAATGCCGTAACATTGCCCATCTCACCTCTCTCTAAATATTTATCAGCCATGGTTTCCTTAGTTACATTATAGCCCCAATAATTTAATACCGAAGTAAGTGATGTAATTTCACAGCCTGTCGGCAGACTGGGTTTCTGCATAAGTGCATTCATTAATATGTATTTCTGCTCTAAGGTTGTATCAACATATTCCTCCGTATTATTTTCCCTGGTAACAAATTCCGTGACTATCTGGGTGTACTGATATTCTTCTGTATTCTGAGTATCAGCATTTGTTTGCTCATTTTGGGTTTCCGGGAAATATTGTGCAGTTGTTTCCTTCTGTATCTCTGTTGATGCGTCTTCATATATGGAATCTTCTCCCGAAGCTTCCACTCCATACACATCCCCGGAAACATGTTCTTTCTTTCCCCCTCCATCTATAATATAATGCCAGGCAATAATAACCAACAAAATACAGATAGAAAATATGGCAATAGCACCAAGTACTGCATTTGTATTATTTCTCCTGCTCATCTTCCCTCCAAATCAATTTTTATATTTTATATTTCATTATAGCATATGTAAATGTAATCTCACAAGGAAAAACCGAATTTTCCACCAAAAAAAAGCGCCGCACGGCAGCGGCGCTTTTAAATTCGCATTAATCAAAATTAATTATATTAAGCTTTCTGTGTTTTCTTTAATACTGCTATTACACCAACAGAAACTATTAACATAACACCAAATATCCACACCATTGTACTGTCACCTGTACCCGGTATTCCGTCAGCTTTTCCGTTCTGTATTGTCTCTGTTGTTGTTTCTGCTACTGGTTTTGTTTCCTGTTCTGTTTCTGTAGGTGCTTTATATGCTGTTATTACCTTTATTCTGCCTTCGCCGTATGGTGATGCATAAATACTGTCTGCTTTTATCTCTCCACCAAGACTGTTTACAATATAATCTATAAGCACCTGATTGTCTACCTTAACTTCATCGAGAAGAATATTGTCATTCTTAAACATTGTATAACCGTCCCCGCCACTTTTTAACATATAATTGTGTGAGGCCAGCTTATATGTTTTGTTTAAGTCAAGTGCATCATTGCCAACCATTACATTTTTTACACGATATTCACCTTCAACTTTTACAAATCCACCCTTATCATCGCAAACTACTGATGAAGGAATTGTGGTATCTATTTGATATGTAAGTCCTGAAACCTGTAAAAATCCGCAGCTGTCACTTGTTTCCGGATCTTTTATAACAAGATTAACCTGTGTTCCGGCAACCACCTTATTCTGAAGTTCATTAAACTTTTCTGTAATGCTGTTTACAAAATTCAAAGTTTTCATATCCTCTGATGGCACTTCACTGATAAGTTTTGTCGTAATATTGTCCGAATTATATTAAGGAATGTATCAAGTCCAAAATCAAACTCATGATTTCCCGGTACTGCTATGTCATATCCCACATAATCCATAATGTCTGCAATATATTGTCCTTCTGACAGTGTGCCTATAACGCCTCCCTGTATAGAATCTCCGCCATCAATAAGTGTAACATTATAGCCTGCTGCCTCAAGCTGTTTTTTGTAGGCTGCAAGCGATGCATATCCCAATGTGTCTTCATCCTTAACATATCCATTATGAACATCATTTGTATATAAAACTACTATATCCTTACCATTTGCAGCTTCATCCTTATCTGTAAGCTCATACACAGCATACGCTTTCATCAGTCACCACAACATTTTCAACAAAATCTTCTATATTAAATACTATTTTTCTGCTCTTTAAAAGCTGATACATAATTCCAAACTTGTCCAACTGGAGTCTTCTTAATATATCGTTGTAATCCTTTTCGTTATAATTATAAAATTCTTTTCTGTCATATCTCCTTCCAAAACACTCAAGTTCATTTATTGTTCCGTATTTGTGTCTCAGTTCATTGTCAAGTTCACTCACATACTCGTAATCATACAACCCTGATGTACACTGATTTAGTATCCTTCTTATTTCCCGTATTTCAAAATATGCATCAGCGGCTTCCTTGTTATCCCTAAAGGCTATTATATACTCCGCCTTATTAATCATTTCCTTATTAAATTTTATCTGTCCCATATTCTTGTCCTCCTATGCATTTGTAATTTTTTCCCTTATTGCTTACTTATTATAACGATTCTGTTTTAAAAAGTTTGTCGAAATGTGGCAATCACGTGAAATTTTACGTTATTTTTACAATATAAATGTATAAAAATGCATATTTATATTATGTTTTGCTTTAAATATGTCGCATAACAGCTTCACCTTTTAAACAAACCGGACTAATTTTAATGAGCATTATTTTTCATATCACCATTTGCCGGATTATCAAGCACCTTTCCATCCTCTGAAAATCTTGAGCCATGGCATGCACAGTCCCATGTGTGCTCTGCCGTATTCCACTTTAATGCACAGCCCATATGGGGACATCGTTTGTTTGATATTGTCAGTAAATTTTTGGTTGCCTCTGCTGCATTTAAAAACAGCTGTGGCTTAATAATGTTTCTTGATGGTGAAAACATATGAACAAACTCATTGTTTTTCCCTAATATAATATCATTAAGAAGCATAGCTGCTGTCATTGCGCCTGTCATTCCCCATTTATTGAAACCACATGCAGTATAAAAATTTTTAGTTCGTGATGAGTATTTTCCTATATAAGGTATGCCGTCAAGGCTCATGCAATCCTGTGCTGCCCACGCATAACATTCCTTTGCCTCATCATAATGCATAAGTGCAAAGCTGCGAAGTTCTGACCAGTTTCCACCCTTTTTCCCCGTTCGGTGACCGCCACCACCAAGCAACAGAAAATCTCTGTAATTTCTGAATGAAAGTCCCTTTTTATCCTCATCTACATACATTCCGTCCAAATCTTTTACTCCGCTTAAAGCCAGTACATATGAGCGATGCTGATACAGTTTTAGAAAATAGCTGCCATGCTTATTAATAAAAGGAAAATGGGTAGCTGCAATAACACTGTGTGCTTCAATGGTTCCATTATCTGTAACTGCCTTATTTCCAACCATTTCACGAACAAAGGTATACTCATAAATATTAAGTCCGTCAGCTATTGATGCCAGAAACTTTAACGGATGAAACTGTGCCTGTTTTGGACAGCATACGGCTCCCACATTTTCTACAGGCAGCGGAATAGCTTCTTCCAGATAGACATTTTTTCCTATTTTTTCTATGGCGGCACATTCAGCTTCCAGCTTTTTTCTGTTACTTTTTGAATATACATAATTATTTTTTTGCTCATAATCACATTCTATGCTGCTGCAAAGATTTTCATATTTTTCTAATGATTTTTCATTTGCTTCATAATACAGCTTTGCCTGTTCTGTTCCATATTGCCTTATAATTCTGCTGTATATCAGTCCATGCTGCAGTGTAAGCTTGGCAGTCGTATTTCCTGTAGTTCCTCCACATATCTCTTCTTTTTCCACCAGCACATAATCCACTCCCGCCTGATGTAAAAAATATGCTGTTAATATTCCTGCGATGCCTCCGCCTATTATGAGTACATCTGTTTTTATATCGCCTTTAAGTTCCGGAAAATGCGGCAACGAAGCTGTCGCCTGCCAAAGTGATTGCATAATAAAAATCTCCTCTGCTATACAATGTATTTTTTGTATAGTATATGGAGATTTTTTTAATTTATTATATACTGGTGTTATTATTGAGTTTTTTGTTATATTCTAATGTGATATTGGGGTTTATCTATTATATTCTAAAGGTATTATTGGGGTTTTTATTTAATTGTATACGGATGTGTTATTGTTTTTTGATTTCACTATATCCTGATGGAATTATTGAAATTTTTCCTCTTTAAATATTTCACCTTTATCATTACAATATACCCTGTCACCTTCATTTATGTTCTTTTCTGTAAGTTCCGAATCGTTTACCTTAACATTTAATGTTGTGCCATCGTCAGCTTTCATGCACACTATATCCTGCAGACTTTCCCCTTCCGGAATACCTTCACAGCCATAATCCGCCTCAAATATTTTTGTTATAATGTATGATTTCACAAGTTGCCTCCTTTTCTACTACAATATATTTTTTTACAAAACCATAATAAGGGTTCCTAAAGTAATCAGTACTGAACCTACTGCAGATTTTACAGTAAAATCTTCATGCAAAAAAATAAATGCAAGTATGAGAGTAATAACCACACTCAACTTATCAATAGGTACCACCTTAGATGCGCTGCCCATCTGAAGTGCTTTATAATAGCATAACCATGACGCACCTGTTGCCAGACCTGAAAGAATAAGGAACAGCCAGCTTTTTTTGCTGATTTCCGTAATACCTCCCTGACTTTTTGTAAGAAATACCATTCCCCATGCCATTGCCAAAACTACAATGGTTCTTAATGCAGTAGCTAAATTTGAGTTAACTCCTTCTATTCCCACCTTGGCAAGAATAGATGTTAATGCTGCAAAGACTGCAGACAACAATGCAAAAACTGCCCACATAACCAACACCTCCGTTTTTCATTTGCATTTTATTCGCATTTTATTTTTATGTGTATTTATTATTTTCTATTTTTTCTTTTTACTTTAAATTCTTGTTTTTAAGTCTACTTACTATTTCATCATACACCAGATACATTTTCTGTATTGTATTTTCAAGGAAATAATAATGTGCCACATACGGAATTAATAATACAAGTATAGCAGCGGACAAAATCATTAAACCTAAGCTGTCTGCGGTTACCGTTGCCGTCACCACAATGGTTTCCATAATCGCAAATAACGCTGTCACAATTAAATGTATCAGTCTTTCATGCTGATAAAATTTTATCTTTATAAGATAATCTTCTGATATTTTTTCCCAGTCTTCATCAGCACTGTTTTCTTCAAGTTTCTTTGTTATGTAATTATTATAGGTTTGTATCTGGCTTTTCATTTGTTTTTTACCTCTTAACTGTCACTTGTTTTCACTTTCCTATTGGTTCATTTTCCTGTTTGTATGCCGGTGTCACTTCGACTGCTCTTTTACTGCTCATATCCCTTTATCTCTTCGGTCATTCTTTTCCCGTTCATATTCTTTTATTACTTTTTCTATTTTTTCTATTGATACCGGATACAGCAGATTTTTCTTAATTTCTTCTGCTGTAAGGCCGTTATCGTATAAGTGCTTTACTGCCCTGACATACGCTGCATCTGCCGCAAATGATGCAAGTGCTTCCATAAAATATTTTTGGTCTTCCATTACTTTTCTCCCTATAAGCCTTTACTTTTCTTTACTATTAAATCATAGCTTTCGGCTATCATTCTTTTTATGTCTTTTTCCGGTATTGTTCCATCTAAAATAATGGTATTCCAATGTTCTTTATTTTGATGATAACCGGGAATAACTGCTGCATATGCCTGTCTCCAGAAGTCCCTCCATTCAGGATTGACCTTTATGTTTACACATATGTGACCTTCCCTTTCATATGTCCATGCAAATGCTTTCCTGTTTTTTTTATATCTGACAAGCTGCCAGTTTTTATCTTTGAAGGGAGCGTCCTGATATACATCGGGGAAGGTCAGGCAGTATTTTAGTATTTCTTCTCGTGTTGTCATATGGTACCTCGTAAATCAGACATATTTATTGTCTTTTTTTATTAATAATTTTATTCTTCTTTACCTGTTTTATTATATACCTTTTTTCTTTTGATGTTAAGCAAAAATCATTCTCCATCTTGGAAAAATATCAGCTTTATATAATGACCTATATAAAAAGTATTATCCCAAAACAACTAACATTTAGATTGATTTATGAACAAATGTTTGTTATTATATTTATGAGGATTTTCCTCAGGGTGCTATCACTTGACGATGGCGGTTCGCTTTTTGCGGAGAGTTCGAGCTCCGATTACATAGAAATCCATATGGAAATCTAATGGAAAGGGGATTTGTCTATGCTTACAATTTCAGACCTTATTGCAGTGCTTGCGCTGTGTGCAACATTTTATGGTCTTGGATACGTGCATGGACAGCACGATTCCAAGGCAAAAAAATAACCGCCCGAAGCCTGGAAAACTTGTGCGGTTATTCAAACTAGTTATTATCAGGTGAACCGTCATCGATAGCACCTTTCGTTATTATTATAATAACACCTATTTCAAATTATGTCAAAAGAATCTTATAATTTGTTTGTTATGTTTGTTATGATTTGTTATCCGCTGTTTGTTATCTTTATTCTGAAAACCGAAATAGTTTGTTTATAAAGGTATTTTTACCATAAACTTTACGCACAGTAAAATGGTCATAAGATAATTTAGTTAAAATAATTATATATTAATTCTGCTCCCGTATCTGCTGCCCCTCTATCAACTCATAAGAAACCAGCACTGAACCGTCAAGATTTTCCTTATGCATGTCCACACTTGTAATCTGGCTGTTTTCGTATGTTGTATAATAATATATTCCTTTATCCGTATTGCAACATGATGAATATATTGTAAACTCATACTTTCCTTCGCCCATATGGACGCAGCCCCGCTGCTGCTCCACTGAACCTAAAATATGGAAAAACTGGCTGATGCTTTCACTTTCCGAATCGCCTGAAAGGGAATTAAGCTTTGTGAAGGCTGCCTTTACAAAACGCGATGCAGAAGACAAATCTCCCGGAAGTCCCATTGCTCCCATTCCTCGGCTATATGTGTTAAGTTCAAGATTCTTTGCAAAATTATTTACCGGCGGCTCTATTGACAGGCTTATATAATTGTTCAGATTAAACATCTGATAATCAAAGGTTGGATTATTTGTCAATATTCCGATTTCATTGTCATATACCTTCAATCCCTCTTTTACAGACTCCACCGTAATAGAGCTGTCCCTGTCGGATATTATCCAGTGTAATGTTGCCGCCGGCATCTCATCACTATAATTAGTATTTACTATGTTTATATGGCTTAACATTTCTTTTGTTTCATTTACTGTGGCACATTGACACAATATCCATGGAATAAACTCAAATGTAGCTATATTGTCAAAGCCTTCTGCCTCCTGCTTATAGTCGGCATTGCCCGGGAAATTAAGTCCTGCCATGCTTAAACCTTTTTCGTTTGTGGCATCATAATAAAGGGGATAATCATCCATGACATATGCCATTCCTATCATTGCGTAATGTGTTTTTAATTTTCCTGCCTTTCTGAAGGAAAATTCATAATTTCTAGGTGTGATGGTTACAGTTTCATGATAAGAATATTCCAAATCAAGGTTTCTTCCAAAATAGTGATTTTTTGTTTTATAAGTTACTGCCGTACACATTTTTTAATACTCCTTTCTTCAAGCATTAGCAAGGCTATCAATACTTTGCTGATGCCATTCCTGCATTTAAAAATAATTATCGCTCTTTTCACTTTATTTATTCAAAGCTTTAATATAATTATTATAGTCACATAAGGAGTAAAACGCAATTAAAAAAAGTCTCGCTCGGCAGCGAGACTTTTTTTAACTTCACGCTGTTGCTTTAGAATTTTCCTATTATATCAAAATAGTTCTTTTGCAGTTTATCCTTTTCCCCAAGAGTTCCTGAAATAAACCATCCTAATATAAATGTAACAATTCCTGTTACTGCACCTTCAAAAGTAATATTCTGAAAGTTTCCTGTCCTCAGGACAGCTATAGGCGATGCTGTCAGCAGTCCGATAATTGACCAGTACGCATACAGCGGAAACCTTTGAAACACAATGTCTATCAGTCTGGCAAGCACAATAGCACCTGTAACTATACCTATTCCAAATGGTGCTAACACGAATATGGTTTTAATTACCGCATTCATATTAAAATGAATAATTCCCACTATAAATTCCTTAATTGCATCTAAAATAGGATTATAATATCCCAGTATCAAAAGTATTACTGAGCCACTGACTCCCGGCACAACCATTGTAGCCGAAGCTATTATACCAATCAGAAATAATATTATGATTTGTGAAAGGCTGATGTCAATTGTTCTGTTATTTCCTGCTGAACCATTTAAAAATGTCATTCCAAAAATTAATGAAAAAAACAATAATGCTGTTATTATATAACCGGCCCTGACAGGATTTCCCTTTACCTTGCCATATATAGCCGGCAGGCTTCCAAACATCAGACCGATAAAAAGCAAACTGGTCTGGAAAGGAAATGTTTCAAACAAATAATCAATTCCGAAGGAACTTGCAATAACGGCAATTACCATTCCTAAAGCTAATGGTGCCAAAAACAACAGGTTCTCTTTAAGCCCTTTGAAAAAATGACTTATACAGTAAATTAATTTATCATATATTCCCATTGATACTGCCATTATTCCACCACTTATTCCCGGAACAATACTTGCAACCCCGATAATCATTCCCTTAAAAATATTTTTTAACATTTTTAATCCCCGTTTCCTTTCTTTTCAATCATTGCAATTTTAAGCATTTCATTTGAAATATTAAGTGCATGGTCTCCTATTCTTTCAAAATCCGTAAGCATTTCCGAGAATAGTATGCTTCCCTCATCAGAGCATTTACCCTGTTTAATTCTTTCATACATATTATCCCTGTACTGAATTGTCATATCATCAATTTTCTGCTCCATACATGCCACTTTTTCATGCCATGCAATAAAATCTGCCGTCTTATCTGACAAAAGCTCAAATATTTTTTTGCAAACACGCTGCATCTCCATAATTTCCTTATTTGCCTGCTCAGAAAAATCAATTTTCTTTTTTGTTATCATTTTGGAATAGCCTGCTATATTAACAGAATTTACAAATCCAACCACCATAACTGTTGTTGCAGATGATGATTGAATTACCGCCGTTATCAATGCTCCTACCAGCACTCCCACAAAGCGGTTTGAAGTAAGCTTTTCCAATATTACCTTCATTTTATTGCCGGCAGCTGCTTCCAAGCCTGTACTCATCATCTGCATTCCATAAAGAAATAATGCAAGACCTCCAAGCAATTCCATTAAATATGTAAAAGTCATTGTTATATATCCTTTCCGGTTTTATTACTCTTCCAAGTTCATTTTATATTACTGTCAAACTTTGCATTTTACTCATTTATCTTATGAGATTTATCTTTATTATCCGTATTATCTTCCTTATCCTTTTTTGATGTTCTTCCATTATCCACAAGCCAGCACCATATACCTGCTGATGCTGCCAATATAAACATTACTGCAACTAAAATATTCTCAACCATTATATACCTCCATAGAAGCATACAGAAATAAGCATACTTTTTCTGTATGCCATACTTTCTAAAAAATGTGTCTTTAAACAACTAATTGGGAAAAATTAAGATATAATTCAGATACGTTTTTTTCCATCCGATTTATGAATATAATTTGTTATGAGTTCATTTTGATTTTCACTGCAAAACAGACATATTTGTGAACCATTAAAAAGGTTTCCTTCATTTAAAGAAATAATATCTGCACACAGGAAATAAAGAGAGCCTTTAAGTTCCCTCCTCTGTCCTTCATATGCTCTTAAATGCTGCTGCACTCCTGCATTACAGCTTCTAAGCATCTCTGTAGTGCAAATGCCTGTATCCTTAATTGCACTGTCACCATCTATAATATGGGCATTTGTTTTTTCAACAGGTGCGTATTCAAATCCGCAATCTGCCTTTACATCTTCAAAGCACATTCCGGATATTGATACCAATACAGCTATTATAAAGCATATAATCCTATACTGTTTAATACGCACACTGTTCACCCCTTTTCGATATTATATAATTATATATACCAAATTTATGAAAAAGATTCAATACAATTTATTAAATCCTTACACACATCATATACAGCCACCGTAACCTGTCATCGCCACTGAAACCCCCGGTATACAGCAGTCCATCAAAACCACTCTGTTATTTATTCTTCATTTCTTTCACTACCCTGACACCCTGAATTATTAATGTAGGAATCACCGCAAGTCCCGCAATATATAAAACCTGACTACCAGTCAACGGTGACACCATAAACAGGCTGTGCATAAAAGGTGCCAA
This sequence comes from uncultured Roseburia sp., assembly GCA_945928585.1. Taxonomy (GTDB): domain Bacteria; phylum Bacillota; class Clostridia; order Lachnospirales; family Lachnospiraceae; genus CAG-303. The sequence goes on from CAMENQ010000001.1 coordinate 15,123, forward strand.
TATTACAAATGCCAAAAGTGCAGTTCCTGTTACAAACGCTCCAACACTCCACATATTGGTTCCGATTCCGATTTTAAAAATAGAGAGATTACTTCTGCAGTTAAATCCATGAAACAGTCTGGCAAGTGTTAATGTTGCAAATGCCATTGTGCTTGCAGTACCCGGATTTACAGCTAATCCTATATAATACGCCGTTAATGTTACAGTAGCAATAAGCAGACCATATCCGGATAATTTCAACATAAAACCCTTAGTAAACATTCCTGTTTTTGGATTTCTCGGCTTATTCTTTAACAGCAGTTTATCTGATGGCTCCATTCCTATAGCCAGTGCAGGCAGAGAATCCGTCAGCAGGTTTATAAAGAGAAGATGAACCGGCTCAAACGGCGTATCCAAAGCCATCAGAGAGCAAAACAGCACTACGAAAATTGCCGCCATATTGCCTGACAATAAAAACTGAATTGCGTTCATAATGTTTCTATATACGTTTCGGCCATTTAAAACTGCCTTAATAATAGTTGCAAAATTATCATCTGCCAGTATCATTGACGAGGCATCCTTAGATACTTCCGTTCCCGTAATTCCCATTGCAACACCTATATCTGCTTTTTTTAACGCAGGCGCATCATTTACTCCGTCACCGGTCATTGCTGCAATCTTACCTTTTCTCTGCCATGCATCTACAATTCTTATTTTATTTTCCGGAGAAACTCTTGCATATACGGATATATTCTCTAATGAAGCATCAAGCTCATCATCTGACATTTTGTCAAGCTCCTGACCTGTAACCGACATATCGCCATCATGATATATTCCTATCTGCTTTGCTATGGCCGTAGCCGTAACCTTGTGGTCGCCCGTTATCATTATCGGCTTGATTCCTGCACTTATGGCTTCTGCTACAGCCTGCATTGATTCCTCTCTTGGCGGATCAATCATTGAAACCAAACCTACGAACGTAAATCCATATTCATTATCGACAGACAGCACCTCATTTTCATCACATTCCCTGTAAGCAAACGCTAAGACACGGAGTCCGTTCTCAGAAAACTGCTGATTCTGATTAATAATATTTTCTTTGTCCTGCTCCGTAATGGGACGTATTCCTTCACTTGTAGCAATATTGTCAATCCTGTCAAGCAGTACATCCGTGGCTCCCTTTGTAAATACGGTAGGTACGCCATGAACACGAAATTTTGCACTCATCAGTTTTCTGTCGGAATCAAATGGAATTTCTTCCATTCTTGTCATCATACATCTTATATCTTCCTCTGATACTCCTGCCTTCGTTAAATCTGTTTTTCTTGCCATGGTTAACAGACATGTTTCTGTCGGATCACCGATAGCCTTTTCATCATTAATTGATGAATCGTTGTTTAGTATCGCATTGTAAAGCAGATATCTGTGTAACCTTTGTGTTATATCAAGCTCCTCAGGGTTAATACATTTTTCATCTATATATACATGCTTAACAGTCATTTTATTTTGTGTCAATGTTCCTGTTTTATCAGAGCATATTACAGAAACACAGCCTAAACTTTCTACTGCCTTTAAATCCTTAATAATAGCATTGTCTGCCGCCATTTTTCTTGTTCCCATTGCCTGAACAATAGTTACAATTGAGCTTAGTGCCTCCGGAATGGCGGCTACTGCAAGTGCCACTGCAAACATAAGCGAATCTAAAACCGGCTCTTTCTGCAAAATACGCAGTCCGAATACAATTACACTTATTACCATAATTATTATTGCAAGCTTTTTGCTGAAATCGTCAAGACTTACCTGTAACGGTGTTTTCTTATTTTTTGTATCATTCATTAATGATGCAATTTTTCCCATTTCTGTATTCATTCCGGTGGATGTGACTAAAACATTGGCTCTGCCATAGGCAACCAGACTACCTGAAAATACCATATTGACTCTGTCGCCAAGGGCAGTCTCACCATTTATGGTTTCATCCTTCTTTTCTACGTTAGTTGATTCTCCCGTTAATGAGCTTTCATTGACCTGCAGGGAAAAATTTTCAATAATTCTGCCGTCTGCCACAATCATATCGCCTGCCTCAAGAAGAAGTATATCCCCCGGAACGATTTCCTTTGAAGCAATTTCTTTTTTCACTCCATCCCTCAATACCTTGGCTTTAGGTGCTGACAATTCCTTTAAGGAATCAAGTGATTTTTCTGCCTTAACATATTGTACCGTTCCTAAAACTGCATTCAGTATAATAACGGCAAAAATTACAATGGTACTTTCCACATTGCCTGAAACCATTGAAATAACAGCTGCTATAATCAGGATTATTACCAGCAGATCTGCAAATTGTTCCAGAAATACTTTCATAATACTTTTCTTTCCCTGTTCTTCAATTACATTTTCTCCATACTTTTGTAAATGCAGCTCTGCCTGCTCGCTGCTTAAGCCTTTTCCACTGCCAAATTGTTCTAATAGTTCCTGTTTTGTTAACTGGTAGATTTCTTTCATATTGGCCTCCGTTTCTGTGTGTTTATATATTATCTGTTTCAATAAGGGAGAAAAGTGATACGTGGCAGGAACTTTAGTTCCTTTGGCACTTTTTGAGCGTTGCCGCTTAAGAATTTCCTATAATAAAGCGCCGCAAGGCAGCGGCGCTTATAAATTCGCATTCGCGAATTTTTTGTTGCGCTATTTTACGCTGTTGCTTTAGGAATTTCCTATTATATAAAAAACAAGACCTTTTGTGTACATAAAATGTGTACACAAAAAGTCTTGTTCAACCATAGGTTACCCGGCTCCGGTCCTCCACGGACGTACTGACGAAGACTGGGACATGCATAGCATGCAACTACTCCCTTTTTGTTGTTACAAATGGTAACATATATTTTAGGGGAAGTCAATACATTTATTATTCTACTTCTTTCACAAAATGTTTCACAACAAGCCTCTGAATATTTTCAGGATACCTGAGCAGTTCGTATGGCTGTCCACTGCTTGCAACTTTATGAACAATTTCTATTCCTTCATCTTCACCCTTTTCAGTCATTGTCTTTATGAAAACACCATTACGATTTTCTTCAAAGGTCAGTCCCTGACTGACAAGAAAATCCCATATAGATGCTATAGTCACCTTTTTCACAGACAAAGAGTCACTGATAAGATTTAAATTATCCTTAATTTCAGAAATATAGTACATCTCTCCATATTTAAACCCTGAAGCCTCCTTTGATGTAATATAAAAATCTTCCTTTTTTTTCTTTTTAGAAGTGGTTCTTATGTCTCTGTCCTGTGCATCTGTCATTTCAATGGGTTCACTGATTAATACATTTGGATGTTCCTCCTCAAACAAACTGATTTCATCAAGAAACATCTGACCATATTTTTCAAATTTATTTTCACCAACACCATTTACATTCAGCATTTCTTCCCTTGTATGCGGTACCTTTACGCACATATCTATCAGTGTCTTATCACTAAATATAATATAAGGCGGCATTGATTCCTCTCTTGCAATCTGCAGTCTTAACGAACGCAGCTTTTCAAACAGTTCAAAGCCGGCTGATGTAAGGGCATCCGTGCTTCTTGCCTTAAGAGATTTTGTTCTTACCTTTTCAGGTTCCTTTTCAGTATACATACGAACAATGACCTTTGTTTCAGGATTATGAAGCTTATTCATTTCAGGTCCCATACGCAGTACCCCGTACTTATCCTCCGTCTGATACAGATATCCTTCTTCTATCATTTGATTTATGAGAATACGGAGTGTTGCTTCATTGTAATTGTTTAAAGCTCCATATGATTTGTATTCTGTTGAACCAATTTCCCTTAATTTGGCCCTGTTTGCACCAAGCAATGTTCCTAAGACAACACTGAGACCGTATCTTCCCTTTGTTTCATATACGCAATTTATAACCCACTTAGCCTGAGCAGTCATATCTTCTTCCCTATATTCCCTGTGGCAGTTTCCACATGCTCCGCATGGGCCAAGAGTTTTTTCCCCAAAATAATCTAAAATATAATTTCTAAGACAGCCTGTCGTTTTGCAATATCCTTCCATGGAATGTAATCTTTTTGCATCTCTCTGGCGAATCAGTTCAACATCTTCCGGGTTTACGTCTGAAAAATCTTTTCTGTCAAGAAGGAACTTATTAATCATTATATCCTGAAGCGAAAACAAAAGAATACATTGTGACGGCTCTCCGTCTCTTCCTGCACGTCCTGCCTCCTGATAATAATTTTCCATGCTCTGGGGCATATTGTAGTGAATAACATAACGAACGTTTGATTTATCAATTCCCATACCAAAAGCATTTGTCGCTACAACTATGGGTGCACGGTCATAAATAAAATCATCCTGATTACGCTTCCTCTCCTCAGTTCCAAGTCCCGCATGATACTTTGTAACCGGAATCCCCTTACCAGCCAGCAAATCATACACGGTATCCACATTTTTTCTGGTAGCACAATATATTATGCCGCTGTCATTTGGATGCTTTTAAATATAATCAACAATATATTCATCCTTTTTCTTAATATTTTCCACTATGTAATAGAGATTTTCCCTGTCAAAGCCTGTCACCACAATCTCAGGATTGTTCAGTCCAAGTGTGCATATTATATCGGCTTTAACCTCCTCTGTGGCCGTTGCCGTAAATGCACTTATAATCGGTCGCTTTGGAAGCTTTTTTATAAAATCAACTATCTTTAAGTAGCTTGGTCTGAAATCCTGTCCCCATTGTGAAATACAGTGTGCCTCATCTACAGTAACCATTGAAATTACTGTATTTTCTGCAAAATCCATAAATTCACTGCTCTCTAATCTCTCGGGAGCTACATATATGATTTTATAATACCCCTGCCCTGCATAAAAAAGTGCCTGGGAAATCTGCTTTTCTGAAAGAGAGCTGTTTATATAGGCAGCATGTATGCCTGCCTCATTTAACGCCTTAACCTGATCCTGCATCAGGGAAATAAGAGGAGAAATAACAATGGTAATTCCATCAAGCATTAATGACGGCACCTGATAACATATGGATTTTCCGGCACCTGTAGGCATAATTGCCAGAGAATCTCTTCCCGCCATAATTGTATCAATTATACACTCCTGACCGGTTCTGAAAGAATCGTATCCGAAATATTTTTTTAAGATTTGTAATGCCTGTTGGTTCATTCGTATCTCCTTCCTTGTCCTTTTTAAGCTATTTCAACCAACTGATAAATAATTTTAAACTGATTTTTATTATACTATAACCCCCACCTGTATTCAAACAAAATATTATTAAATCTCCTATGTATCTAATCTCTTTAATTCACGAATACTCTTATTTCTGTATACCAAATCGTTTCTGCTCTCAAACCCCATATTTTCCCAAAAACTATTGCCCAATTTATTTTTCTCAAAAACAACCAGTGCTACTTTATTTATGCCTTCCTGTTCAAGCGCATTTAGTGCTTTATCCACTAATTTTTTACCAATACCCTGCCTTCTGTATGTTTCCAGAACCGCTGTATGATGAATGAAGCCTCTCCTTCCGTCATGCCCGGACATAATAACTCCAATAATCTTTCCTTCATCCTCTGCAACAAAGCATGTACTTGGATTTCTCTTTAAATACCTGTCTATTCCTTCTTTGGAATCATCCAGATTATTTTGTCCCATGCCGGGTGTATTAATCCACAGTTCATACACCTGATTATAGTCTGAAATTGTCATTAAACGTATTTTCATTCTGCTACCTTCTTTTTCTGCCAATATATCTGCAAACCTTTTGCTTATAATTAATATATTCCTGACCAAACACTTCCGGTAAATACTGTTCCTCCTGTAATATTTGCAAATGAAGCATTATCATGGCAAATGCTGAAAACATTAATAATAACCAATTAAAAAACATTAACAGTATTCCTAAATACACAAGATCAAAGCCAAGAAAAGCAGGATTTCTGCTGAATTTGTAAATCCCACTTGTAACTATCTTAGTTTCATCCTCCTTTGCAATCCCTGCTCTCCAGCTGTCCTTCATTGTAAAAACCGCCATAATAAAAACCGCATCTCCAACAAAGCCTACTACTGCTCCGGCTATGGCAACCTCAAATGATAGTGGGGTTACCATAAAAACACTTATAATTTCCACCAAAACAACTGAATATGTGGCAATTTTCATTACCACTTCAGTATAAAACACTTTATCCTTTTGTTTGCCTTTTGCAATCTGGTCAGTCTGTATTCCCTTTCTTTTTTGCAAAAGCATCTTACCTATATAAACTGAATAAAATATTAATAATATAACTATACCTGTAACTTTCATATTAATCCTCATCTTCAGGCGTAATTTCCCCTAACATTTTTTCAGGGTCGTCCGCTGCCTTTACCTTATCATTAGCCTTTATAATAATCCCGTTTTCATCTATAAGATATGTTGTACGTACAACTCCCATTGAAACCTTTCCGTAATTTTTCTTTTCCTTCCATACATCATAAGCCTTTATTGCCTCCAGCTCCGTATCAGAAAGAATAGTAAATGCAAGACCATATTTCTCCTCAAATTTTTTATGGGAAGCAACTGTATCCTTGCTGATTCCAATAACTACGGCACCTTTTTCCATAAACTGCGGATACCGCTCACTGAATCCACATGCCTGCTTTGTACATCCCGGTGTGTTATCCTTTGGATAAAAATATAAAACAATCTTTTTTCCCTTATATTCCTCTAATGTATGAAGCTTTCCGTTTTGATCCGGTAATTCAAATGATGGTGCTTTAGTTCCTATCTCTAACATAATAATCCTCCTTCTGCTATCCTTCCATTATTCTTCTGATAGTCTTAAGTTATACTTTTTATTTCTCATAAAAATCATATTCCGTTTCCAATGGCATTGATTTTGCATCAAGATTTTCTATCAGCACATACTGACGATTTTCCAAAAATAAAATCAGCTCGTCTATTTTTGGCTCCTCTCCCTGTACCTCCATTTCCACTGAACCGTCGTATAAATTTTTTACCCAGCCTGTAAGCCCAAGCTGCCTTGCTTTATTTACGGCATAATATCTGAAACCGACTCCCTGTACTCTGCCATAGAAGATGATGTGTCTGCGTATTTTATTATCCATCTGTACGACCTTCCTTTACTCAATTATTTTCTATATCCTCAACAAATTATTCGGGTTCAGATTATATTCATTAATATGTCTCCCGAAGCCACTTAGCAACGCCATCATTATTATTAGATTCTATTATCTTTGTTGCAATATCCTTCAATTCCTCATCAGCATTTTCCACTGCATAGGCTTCATCCGATATTTCAAACATATCAATATCATTTTTTCCATCACCAAATGTGACCAGTTTTTTGCATTTTAAAATTTCCTTCAACTCTTTAACAGCGTTGGACTTAGATGCCTTCTTTGGCATTATTTCCAGCCATTGTTCTCCTGTATAAATATCCCGCTGATATACAACATGATACTTATCCTTATATTTTTTATAAAAAGGCTCCAGTTTCTCCGGCACATCTATACATGTAATATAAAAAGTATTCCCCTTTATCAATTCTTCCGTGTTACTCACAGTCTTTAAACGTCTGTCTCCTTTTCTAGTTTCCAAAAACTGCTGCATTCCTACAGTACACTTTTCCTGTATAAAGGAGAATTTCTCAACTCCGTCTATATATGCATATACAATTGGATAAATCCCGTTTGCAAACAATTCTTCAAACACATTTGCAATATCATCTTCAAAATAATTGGCTAAAAGAATTTCTTCCGTAACATTATCTACGATAAACGTACCATTATATACAATTAAAGGAAAATGTGTATTCAGTCCACTCGTAACTTTTTTTGCCGTTACCAGTGACCTTGCCGTTGCATAGGAAAACAGCATGCCTTTGGAGGTTAATTCATTAATTGTGTCTATTGTAAATTGTGATAAAGTTTCATCGCTTCTTAGTAAAGTTCCGTCTAAGTCTGATACGTATAAAGTATCTGCATTGCTGTTTAAGTATGGCATATACTAGCCTCCGTCCTTATTTCTTTCTAATACCCAATTATTTCATATGCAGCGTATTCGTGGCTGAAATGGTATCCTAACTTCTCAGCTAATGCCACTGACCACTTATTCTGCGCATCCCAGCTGGGATATAAGCCTCTCTCCAGACACTCCAGAATAAGCTTTGCCCCACACGCATATGCCAGACCTTTTCTTCTATGGTCTTCTCTTGTATCAATTTCTATTTCAATACCTTCGTTGTATCTGCTATAAGATGAAGCACCTGCCACTAATTCCCCATCCTTCAAAACAACTACACCCAAACCTAGCGTTTTATATGTATCATAGTCCTTAAATTGTGATACCAAATCATTTGCCCATCTGTTATTCCGGCACAAAGCATATTCATACTCTTTTATCAGTTTCAATTCGCAGTCTTCCGGCAATTTCATAATTGCCTGTTTCAATTTAGATATATCAAAAATATCTTTTTCTTTTTTGATTGCGTATCTTGTTACTTTTTTTGCTTTATCTTTGTAGCACTTTTCAATCAAATCAGCCCATTCATCATTCTGTGGAACCATAATGATAAAATCCTGCTTACAGTCTTCCGGTTTAAATCTGATTAATTCTTCACTTGTTTTTCCCGCATAAAAAGCAAAATCCCCCAGTATTGCCATTGCAGCATTCCCTGAAGCATTTGTGTATATCTCTCCCATCACACCTTGCAAACAGGACCATATGAGTGTCTCACTCCAATTTCCAAAAATATCTTTTATATTCTCCTTCAACTTTAAACCTCCGCAAAATTTTTCCGTAATTATAATTACTCATAAATTTCGGCTTACTTATTGGTACCATTCAATCGCAACTTTTCTAATCGTCATCTTCATTACTTTCTTCCAAAATCTGTCGCTGAACCTTTTTACTAAAACTGTTAAACACAGTTTCATATGCCTGATCAATCATATTCAACAGTTCTTCGTCCGGAAAATCATCCAAATAAATAGTATTCCAGTATGGTTGCTGCACAGGCGGACAGTGATAACCTCTCACCACTTTTTCCGGATATACCATACGATAAAACTGACCTGCATCTGCCGTGCATTTCAGCGTAATTTTGTAATCATCCGGATACGGATAAATCTGTGCAAATACTTTCCTGTTCAATTTGTAGCATATGGGAACGTCACCGAATGGATATTCTTCGTATGCCTTGTGCTTGCTCATACAATATTTTTTTATATCTTCTACTAACATAATCCACCTTAATTTTATATATTTATTTACAATCAGTATCCTAATAATTTATTTCAATTCTTCTATCCATTGGTCATCTTCTTTGTAAAAGAAATATTCACTAATATTCTCATTCAGGAAAACTTCCAGCATTTTATCCATTCCATAAGCAAGCTTCTTTTTCTTCATTTCTTCTAACTCAAGCCAGTAAACTTCTCCTTCTTCAGAAGATGTTACCGTGCCTTCAAACTTATCTGTTTTATAAAAGAGCACCATATATCTTGTGCTATCCTTTTGAATCCAATCCTTTATTCCACATAACTGAGGTGAGGAAATTCTCAGGCCCGTCTCTTCAAACACCTCACGAATCACTGCATCGGTAAACGCTTCTCCTTTCTCAATATGTCCACCCGGAAAAGTTATTCCCGAATAATCTTCATCTTTTTTATCCTGAACCAATACTTTGCTGCCATCAAACACCATACACATATTGGTCATTGTAACCATTTCTGTTCTTGCCAATTCTCTTTTGCACCCTTTCATTGAAAATAATTGCCCATATAGACTTTTTTCTTCAATTAATATACTCTGCTTTATGAAATTAATCAAGTTCTCATTAAAAATTATCGCCTATAAAGTTATCTGCATTTTTCTTACAGCACCTTACTTCCGTTTGCCGTAAGCTTAAACTTTGCTCCCAACAATTCTGCTGCCTTTCTGCACATCATCATTCGTCCCAGAAATATTTCAAAATATTCATACATTGTACAGATTTCCTCGTCAATCTGAAGATTCAGATTTATAAGATGTTTTTCCGGATTCACTTCTGCTGTTTTTCTAATAAGCACACAATCTTTATACTTCTTGCGTTCTTCTTCCTTAGGAAATTCATTTGTAAGATTCCTAACAACAGATTCCTCTAAATGTCTATTCCATTTTGTATGATAAACCTCTCTCAAAATTTTATCGTAATAAGTAAAAACTCTTCTGTCCTGGCGTAATAAATGCTGAAGTAACGCAAGCTCATGAATGCGTTTCATATTGGTTACTTTCTTTGAAATGAATTCTACTATATTTTCCTCAGAAGTGCTTAACCTTACATCATATTCATCAGCATAGTACTTAATCAAAAAGGCATAGTATGTAATACTGTTTTTCTAATCCAATACCATAGCCTTTCCACTCTGCCACCTCGTCTATTTCAAAAAAAAGAACCAGTAAGAGTTTATCTCTTATCTGATTCTTATTATAAAGATCAAGGTGTCCCATAAACACACCTTGTATATCGAATTTATGTTCTACTCCATACTATCTTTACATCTTCTGAAATACTACAGCTAATAATCTTATTTTTAAATAGATTGTATCTGTTCAGTACCTTCACAGAAACGATGCAAAAATGCATGAAAATTACGTACTTTATACATATATAGATATTAGCACAGGAGCATACGTTTGAAAAGCAGAAAATAAACGGACCCGCATTTAAACAGACGTTTCTGCCCCATTCTCCAGTATTTCTTTCAAATGATCTGTCAGTTCTTTGTACTCATCCATGACACCATCATGATGTGACCGGATATAGTCCTTATTTCCTTCTTTTGCCGCCATCTCCAGTGCTTTTGCCTCTCCGGACAAGTGAGCCGCACCAATCGTGAGTGAAGTACTCTTTAATGCATGCACGGTTGTTCTGTAGTTGTCCCAGTCCTCCTCTGCCAAAAAATGCTTTAGCTGTGACGCTTTATCTGCCTGCAAAAATTCCTGCAGCATTTCTATATAGAAATCTTCTTCATTCATGCAGTATGTAAGTCCGGTCTTCACATCCAGTCCCTCCAGCTGTTCCAGTCGTTGAAGCGGTTCTGCCCCTTCTCCGCCGGCTTCCGGCTGCTCCATATCCTGCGCATCTTGGCTTTTTTCTATTCCCTGCCCGCCATTTTCACAGACTAGTTCTTCCGGCAGATATTTGAGGATCATCTCCAGCAATTCCATTTCACGGATCGGCTTTGTCAGATAATCTGTAAATCCCGCCTCTATGTATTCTTCCTTTGCTCCTACGATGGCATTGGCGGTCAGCATGATAACGGGAGTTTGTGCGTTAGGGTTATCTGCAAGGTTCTTCATGTGTTCCAATGTCTCCAGGCCATCCATCTCCGGCATCATGTGATCCAGAAAGATCATTTGGTATGGTGTTGTCTTTACACATTCCAGACACTCACTGCCACTGACTGCTGTATCAATCTGTATCTTTGTTGCTTTCAAAAGACCTTCCACTACCTTTAGATTCATCGTCACATCATCTACAACAAGGATCTTTGCATCCGGTGCCAGAAATGACAGTTTATCGTCATCTGAAGTACTCAGATATTGCTGATAACGTTTTCCAAAGTCTCCCATCGGCTTGGCATCCGCGATTTTCTGCGGTATTTTGGCAGTAAAGCAAGAGCCTTTTCCATAGGTACTCTCTGCAAAGACCTCACCGCCCATCAGGTTCACCAGATTTTTCGTGAGATTCAGCCCCAGTCCTGTTCCCTCGATATTCCGATTGCGTTTTTCTTCAATCCTCGTAAAGGATTCAAACAGCTTTCCCAGATCTTCTTCCTTGATACCGATGCCCGTATCTCTGACAGTTATGACAAGCAGTATCTGTTCATCCGTTTTTTCTTCGAAATCCAATTCGAATGTAATATTTCCCTCTTTTGTATATTTCACTGCATTGGACAAAAAATTGTTGATGATCTGCCTGATCCGTACTTCATCCCCATATAACCAGGAGGGTAGCTTCTCATTGATCTGCATGATAAACGAAACGGGCTTATTCTGCAGTTTTATTTTGGTCAGGTTATAGCAATCATTTAATACGGAAAACAACTGATACCGGATCGTCAGTATTTCCATTTTTCCGGATTCAATTTTGGATATATCCAGAATATCATTAATTATGGAGAGCAAAGACTGCCCGGCACTCTGGATATTTTTTGCGTATTCCCTTAGATTTTCGTCATGACATTCTTTCAATAGCACGCTGTCCATACCCAGAATTCCATTGATCGGTGTACGAATCTCGTGAGACATATTGGCAAGAAACTGACTCTTGGCCTTGTTTGCCCGGACAACCTCCTCCAACATATTTTTTTCTTTCGTCAGGTCATATACAAAGCAGACGATGCAGTATGGATCATCATGAAAATCTCTTGCCAACGAAAAATTCAGTGAACAACTGATGGCTCCATGCACAGACACCAACTCTGCCACACCTTTGTTATCCCGCAAAATCCCATCCTTGATCCGGCCGGATTCCGCGTCTGTCCCCTGAAACAGCTGCATGAGTTCTTGATTTTCAATCTTTTTAATTCCCAAAAGCTCCTGACCATATGGATTTGCCAAAACAAGCCGGAAGTATTCGTCAAAGATCAATATCGCCGTGTTTGCAGACTCGTAAATATATTGGCTCAGATTTCCTACCGTGATGCTGAATGCATTAAATCTGGTAGCCCAAAACCATGTGATAATATAAGTCAGAAACATTCCGTAAGCCGAGCTTGGAAAAGAGGGCTTGCCCAGCATCGGCAGAATCGTATCCGGAATAATAGAAAACAGAATCGCAATATTGGCGAGTATCGCCGCTCTGACATAATATGACTGACGCTTCGGCTTTTCCTTGTGCACCCAGAGAATGGCCATGGCAATCATCGTTACCACAACAAATGCCAAAAAAATGTTATGTACCATTCTTCCGAAGCTGTTTGTAGAATAATAGCACATTCTTCCGTTCAAGCGCACAAAGGTATGCTGGTCGGGAATGAAAAAGTACAGATCGGCCACGGCAAAAATCCCAAATATCATCGCATAAGCGCGAAACAGCCACTTCGGAAGTTCCACCATATAGGCGACCATCAGGGCTTCTGTCATCATAAATCCTGCAACACCCACGAGCCCGACAGCCCGGAATACAGCTGCAACCTCCCCGGTCTCCGTGAATCCCATAATGCCATAACCGCCACTCCAAAGAGCACCGAAAAAGCCCATCACCAGCATGTAATACCGCAGTGCCCCGGCATTCTTTTCCCGCATGAAATAACTGATTCCACAGATTGCTATAATTGTGCTGAATACAACAGCAAGACAATTAATAAATATTCCCATTTCATTTCCTCCTCAGGCATCCATTTAATCACACTGTCTTCCTTTGCCCGGCCGAATCATTCACCGTGCTACCCGGAAATGCCATCATCCCTATTAGATCATATCAATATGGCAAGCAACCCTATAGATTACCTGCCATATAAAATAATCAGTATAAAAATGAAGTTATTCAAACTCTTTATGACCCAGGTTGAACTTAACTTATTTTGTTTAAGTTTCAGTCTTATATGGGGCATATTTATATATCAATTACACTATTTATTTTGACCTACTGAATGGTTGTTCCCAAACTGTTGCCATGAGATTATTATAGTGCGGAAGAGGATGAAATGCAACTGGAAAATTCATTTACAGTACAATTAACTGGTGGAATCTCCTCAGTTGATACCCTAGAAAACGGAATGGAAACCTCTCCATCAAATATTAACTAGCTTCGAGAATATTTTACACTTCTCTTGTTATACATTACTCATCATCCTTGATTTCCCAGTGTCCGCTAAAACCACGTCCAATATAACTTACATTATACATTTCCTTTATATGGCGCTTAATTGTTTTAGAACTAACTCCTAATGCAATAGCTATTTTCTCTGTACTAATTTTGTTATCTTTACGAATCATGTCCACAATCTGAGCATCCAACTTGTCTTGAGGGACATCTTGAGGGACACCTTG
>CAMENQ010000002.1 GCA_945928585.1 uncultured Roseburia sp.
CAACAGCAAATAGTCAGATAAAAAGGCTTATAAACTTAAAAAATAAGTCGTCTGCAAGAAAAAAGGAAGGTGTTTTTCTTGTGGAGGGTATAAAAATGTACCGGGAAACTCCAAAGGACAGAATAGAAGCTATTTATATAGAAGAAAAGTTTTCAGAATTGTTTGGAAAAGACATTGACGAACAGTACACAGTTGTGTCGGAAAATGTATTTAAGCAAATATCGGATACGGTTACACCTCAGGGAATATTAGTGGTAGTCAGACAAAAACAGGTTCAGTTAGAAAATATTCTGAAAAAAAACGAAAAACAGCTCTATATTTTGCTGGAAAATCTACAGGATCCGGGAAATCTCGGCACAATCATAAGAACTGCGGAGGGAGCGGGCGTAAGTGCCGTAATATCAGCAAAATCAACGGTTGACATATATAATCCAAAGGTTATCCGTTCTACAATGGGTTCCATTTTTCGAGTCCCTTATATAATTGCAGAAAGTCTGAAAGAAGAAATAAATGTGCTTAAAGAAAATGGAGTAACTGTCTATGCAGCACATCTAAACGGAAAAAACTATTATGACAGGGAAAACTATGAAGGCTCTACAGCATTTATAATAGGAAATGAAGCGAACGGACTTACTGAAGAAACAGCCGCAACAGCTGATAAACTCATAAAAATACCAATGTGTGGACAGCTTGAGTCATTAAATGCATCGGTGGCAGCAGCCATTCTTATGTATGAGTCATCAAAAAAAATGGGAAAAATATAGCTTTAACGCAGCAAAGCAAATTGTGCGGACAATTTGGAAAAGATTGCGAATTTAAATTTAATATTTGGAACAGAATTCCAGTAAATAAAGGAAAAGAAACATAAAATTCTTACCGCGGTAAATATTTGGCGTGTTGACAGAAAAAAAAAACTTTGTTATTATGCTGAGGTGGCTAGAGGCAATTAATAAAATTGTAACAAAATGACACGAAATATTAGTAAAAGCATATCTTAGTATAGCGGCTGATATAAATGTCACAAGCCGGGTAACGGCGGATTGGAGGATTTTATGAAGGCTAACAGACAGGAGAAAATCATTGCAGGTATAACAGCAGGATTGCTTGGCATATCGGCAGTATTACTCATTGCAAATGGTCTGGGGGAAAGTAGCACAGGGGAAAAAAATGAAACAGCTGCAGAGCAGAGTACATCAGTAGAGGCAACAGGTATTGATACAGGAAATGAAGCTTCAATACTCAGCTTATCAAGTATAGATGCGTATGTAGTTGCAAGCCCGTTTGAGGGAATTGATGAAAATGAAACTGAATTAGCAGAAGCTGAAACAGAAAGCCAGCCGGAAACTACTGCAGCAGAAGTTGAAACAGAAACACCTGAGCCGGTAGTGGAGGAGCCATACAAATATGAAAATACATTTATTGTAAATGTAAATGAGTACCTTAATGTAAGAAGTACACCATCTACAGACGGCGAAGTATTAGGAAAGATATATGCCGGAGGCGGCGGTGAGGTTATTGAAAAAGGTGAACAGTGGTCAAAAATAGTATCAGGTAATGTGGAAGGATACATTAACAATGACTATGCGTGGTTTGCAGAAGATGCGGAAGCACATATGTCTGAGGTTTGTACAATGTACGCAGTATCAAATGTTAACAGCTTAAGGGTCAGAAAAGGTCCAGGTACCGACTGGAAGGTTATAGCTACAGTTAATGCGGGAGCAGAGGTACAGGTATTAGGATTTGAAGGAGACTGGGCAAAGGTAAACTACATTGGTACTGAAGCATATATTTATGCAGAGTATCTTGAAACAGAGTATTATATTGAAGCAGGCGTTACAATTGCAGAAGAGCAGGAGGCTATCAGACTTGAGCAGGAGAGACTTGCTGAAGAACAGAGAAAAGCAGAGGAAGCTGAAGCTGCAAGACAGCAGAAAATACAGAATGCCATAGCAAACAGCTCACTGACAGAGACAGTTCAGACATCAGCCTACAACGTATCAGAGGAAGACGCATATCTTTTAGCATGTACAGTATGTGCAGAAGCAGGATATGAGAGCTATGAAGGAAAATTAGCCGTAGCCAATATAATTTTAAACAGACTTAACGGAGGAGCCTATGGCAGAACAATATATGATGTGGTATATGCCAGAGGACAGTTCGCAGTAGTTACAAATGGTGCATTAAACAGAGTGATAAACAACGGACCAAATGCCGAATCATTGCAGGCAGCAAAGGACGCACTTGCAGGAATAAACAATGTGCCACAATACACAAGTTTTTGTGCCTTAAAAGCAGCAAATTTTGATTTATATTCAGAATACAGCATAATATGCAATCAGGTATTCTACAGACGATAAAAAATAACAAGGCTGTCGCAATCAAGCGGCAGCTTTTTTACATAATAGGAAATTCCTAAAGCAACAACGTGAAATTAAGAAACTAAAAATTCGCGAATGCGAATTTATAAGTGCCGCTGCCGGGCGGCACTTTTTTACATAATAGGAAATTCCTAAAGCAACAACGTGAAAAAAGTCTCGCTGCCTGGCGAGACTTCTTCACTTAATAGGTAATTACTAAAGCAACAGCAAAAAAAACGCGAAGAAAAATTCGCGAATGCGAATTTATAAGTGCCGCTGCCGGGCGAGACTTTTTTCTAAAGAAATAATTAAATATTCCTTCTATGTCTTGAAATCAATGAATAAATAATGTATTATGAAAATATCAAAAATAGGAGGAAAGCACATATGTTGTCGATATTTTGGCTGATATTATTTATAATATTCGTGGTTTTTGAAATTGCAACTATGGGACTTACCACTGTATGGTTCGCAGGTGGGGCACTGGTAGCATTTGTACTTGCACTGGCAGATATACATATAATTATTCAAATTGTGGTATTTCTGACAGTATCGTTTTTACTGCTGTTTTTTACCAGACCGCTTGCAAAACAGTATATAAACAAAAACACTGTCAAAACTAATGTGGAGGAACTGGTAGGAAAAATAGTAAGGTGTACTGAAACTATTGATAATTTCAATGAAATGGGCAGAGTAAAGATAAACGGAAACGAATGGATGGCAAGAACCATCGCTGACGGTATGACCATTCCAAAGGATGCAATGGTTCAGATAGTGGAGATAAAGGGCGTAAAAGCACTTGTTCAGCCTATGAATTACACAAATAATTAATTTTTAAGGAGGAGAAAGAAAGATATGATTAATTCAGTAATGGCTACAGCAGAAGAAATTCCTGTAGGATTGATAGCAGTTATTGTTGCTATAGTAGTTATACTTATTATCATAGCAAGCTGCATTAAGATTGTGCCACAGGCACAGGCATTTGTTATTGAGCGCTTAGGAGGCTATAAGGAAACATGGTCTGTAGGACTTCATTTTAAGATGCCTCTTATAGACAAAGTAGCAAAAAAAGTACTATTAAAGGAACAGGTAGTAGACTTCCCGCCACAGCCTGTTATAACAAAGGATAACGTTACAATGAGAATAGACACCGTTGTATATTTTCAGATTACAGATCCGAAGCTTTTTGCATATGGTGTAGAAAATCCTATTATGGCTATTGAAAATCTTACGGCTACCACACTTCGTAATATAATAGGTGATTTGGAGCTTGATGAGACACTTACATCAAGAGAAACCATAAATACAAAAATGCGCGCATCACTCGATGTAGCTACAGACCCATGGGGTATCAAGATAAACAGAGTGGAACTTAAGAACATTATGCCGCCGGCAGCCATACAGGATGCCATGGAAAAGCAGATGAAAGCAGAAAGAGAAAGACGTGAAGCCATCCTTATTGCAGAAGGTGAAAAGAAGTCAACCATCCTTGTAGCAGAAGGTAAGAAAGCATCGGCTATTCTTGACGCTGAGGCAGAAAAACAGGCACAGATACTCAGGGCAGAAGCAAAGAAGGAAGCCACCATACGAGAGGCAGAAGGTCAGGCACAGGCTATACTTGCAGTACAGAAGGCAAATGCAGACGGTATCCGTTTCATAAAAGAAGCAGGAGCAGACGAATCAGTTATCCAGCTTAAGAGCCTGGAGGCATTTATGAAAGCGGCAGACGGAAAAGCAACAAAAATCATTATCCCGTCAGAAATACAGGGCCTTGCCGGAGCAGTAACAGCCATCACAGAAGTAGCCAAAGAAAGCAACATCGCAAAATAAATATAAATATTAATATTATATGATGTATGTACAAAAGAGTCAGAAAATCTTCAGACATACATCAAGACAATATATAAACAAAAGCGCCGGTTCCCTACCGACGCTTTTGAATTTAGCAAAAAAGTCTTATTCAACACAATTTGACAAAAAAATATCAATATTTTAAAGACTGCTATTGAAAAATAAATTCAATTAGTATAAAATAAATATATACGTGCTTATTGTAAAGACACGAAAAAATTATCTATAATGTGAGCAAAGGGTCATAAGGTGACAACAAACAGCCGTATATTATGTTTCCAAAGAAGCATATGTAAGGCGGCAAAAAGAAAGGAGCATATATGAGCAGTAAGATTACTATTATTGGAGCAGGAAATGTAGGAGCGACTATAGCCTATGCATTATCTCACAGTGATATAGCTTCAGAAATTGTGATGATTGACATTAACAAGCAGAAGGTAGACGGCGAAGTTATGGATATTGCACAGGGAACATGTTTCCGTGATTCCATATCTGTAGTAGCAGGTGAGTATGATGATGCGAAAGGCTCAGATATTGTTATTATTACTTCAGGTATAGCCCGTAAACCGGGACAGACCAGAATTGAGCTTACACAGACAAATGTTAATATTTTAAAGAGCATTACACCGGAGATAGTTAAGGCAGCACCGGATGCATTATATGTTATAGTCAGCAATCCTGTTGATATTATGACATATGTATTTACAAAAATCTCAGGTCTTCCTGAAAATCAGATTATTGGTTCAGGAACACTTTTGGACAGTGCAAGACTTCGCTGCGGACTGTCAGAGCACTATCAGGTAGCTCAGAAAAACATACATGCATATGTATTTGGAGAGCATGGAGATTCATCATTCATACCATGGAGTGCAGCAAACATTTCAAATGTAAACATTGATGAGTATCATGACATTATGGCAAAGAGCGGTTATGACATTAAACCGTTGGACAAGGATGCTATGACAGAGTATGTTCATAAGTCAGGCGGCATCGTTATAGCAAACAAGGGAGCTACATTTTATGCCGTATCAAATGCCGTATGTAATCTTTGCGGTATACTGGTTGCAGCATCAGATTCCATCACCACAGTATCTTCTATGATGCATGGCGAATATGGTATCGATGATGTATGCTTAAGCACATTAACACTGGTAGGACCAAAGGGAGTACAAGGTAAGATACCTATGAAACTCAGTGATGAAGAAGTTATCAAGCTTCAGAACAGTGCTAATAAATTAAAGGAAGTTATTGCACAGATTGACTTAAACAATTAGAAAGGACAGAGTGTGTTATGAAGTACAGCTATTATCCGGGATGTACCCTGAAAAATAAGGCACAGGATTTAGACGCTTATGCCAGAGTGTCAGCAAAGGCCTTAGGGTTTGAACTGGAAGAAATTGAGAACTGGCAGTGCTGTGGCGGTGTATACCCGTTAGGCAGTGACGAGATAGCAACAAAGCTGTCGTCAGTCAGAGCACTCAATGATGCAAAGGAAAAAGGACAGGATTTAATAACATTATGTTCTGCATGTCACCATGTTATCAAGCGTGTAAATGATGATATGAAGAATGTAGATGATATCAGAAACAGAGCAAACAATTATCTCCAGCTTGATGAGCCATATGCAGGCGAAACAAAGGTACTTCATTATCTTGAGGTGCTTCGTGATGTAGTAGGCTTTGACAAGCTTAAGGAAAAGGTAGTAAATCCTCTCACAGGAAGAAAGATTGGAGCATATTACGGCTGCCTTTTATTAAGACCGGGAAAGATATTACAGTTTGACAATCCGGAAAATCCAAAGATACTTGAGGATTTCATAAAGGCAATCGGAGCAGAACCTGTTATTTACGGATATAGAAATGAGTGCTGCGGCGGTTATGTATCTCTCAAGGAAAAGGAAATGGCAAAAAATATGTGTGACAACATAGTTGCAAATGCCAAAGATATGGGAGCAGAGATGCTTATTACGGCATGTCCGCTTTGTATGTACAATTTAAACAAGAGCACAGACAGTGAACTTCCAGTAGTATACTTTACAGAACTTTTGGCTGAGGCACTTGGAGTAAAAGAGGAGGTGGCAGGTAAATGAGTACAGAAAAGAAACAGGCAGAGCAGATAAAAGAAATCAGCGGCGTAAATCCACTTAAATGTATGAAATGTGGAAAGTGCTCAGCATCATGCCCTTCTTACAATGAGATGGATATTAAACCTCATCAGTTTGTATCATATGTACAGAATGAAGACATAGAGTCACTGGTAAATTCAAAGTCACTTTGGAAGTGTCTTTCATGCTTCGCATGTGTGGAGCGCTGCCCTAGAGATGTTAAGCCGGGCAAGCTGATTGATGCAGCCAGACAGATTGTCGTAAGACAAAAGGGACAGGATTATCTCTTAGCTGATGAGATACCGGAATTACTTGATCCGGATGTTCCACAGCAGCTGTTAGTAAGTGCATTTAGAAGATACAGGAGGTAAACCATGCAAAGGATAGGAGTTTTTGTCTGCCACTGCGGAAGCAATATCGCAGCCACGGTAGACGTAAAAAAGGTAGCCGAGATGGCACTTATGGAGCCTGGAGTTGTACATGCAGAGGATTATCAGTATATGTGCTCTGAGGCAGGACAGGCCAGAATACAGGAAGCCATTAAGGAAAAGAACCTGACGGGAATAGTAGTATGTTCCTGCTCACCACGTATGCATGAAAACACATTCCGAAAAGCAGTAGAACGTGCAGGATTGAACCCATACATGGTAGAGGTAGCCAATATTCGTGAGCATTGCTCATGGATACATAAAGACATTGAAGAAGCAACAAAGAAAGCAGTTATTCTTATGAGAGCTGCAGTTGCAAAGGTTAATTTAAATACACCGCTTAAGCCGGGCGAGAGCCGTGTTACAAAGAGAGCACTTGTTATCGGAGGCGGTATAGCAGGTATTCAGACAGCCCTAGATATAGCAGATGCAGGCTATAAGGTAGATATAGTAGAAAAGACACCAAGTATAGGCGGAAGAATGTCACAGGTAGATAAAACCTTCCCTACACTTGACTGTTCAGCATGTATCCTGACTCCAAAGATGGTGGAGGCAAATGCCCATGAAAATATTACAATCTACACCTACAGCGAGGTTGAAAATGTTTCAGGCTTCGTAGGAGATTTCACTGTTGACATCAGAAAGAAAGCCAGAAGCGTTGATATGACCAAGTGTACAGGCTGTGGAGTATGTCAGGAAAAGTGTCCGTCAAAGAAGACACCTAGTGAATTTAACAGAGGCTTAAATAACAGAAGTGCAATATACACACCATTTGCACAGGCTATACCAAACGTACCTGTTATTGACAGAGAAGCATGTATTAAGTTTAAGACAGGCAAATGTGGATTATGTTCAAAGGTATGTCAGGCAGGTGCCATAGATTACGACCAAAAGGATGAAATCATCACAGAAAAGTACGGTGCTATCGTAGTAGCTACAGGCTTCGATATGATAAAGCTTGACAAGTACGATGAGTACGCATACAGCCAGAGCAAGGATGTAATTACATCACTTGAGCTTGAGCGTATTATGAATGCTGCTGGTCCTACAAAGGGACACCTGGAGAGAATGTCAGACGGCAAGCCTCCAAAGGAAATGGTATTCATACAGTGTGTAGGAAGCCGCTGCTCGGATGACAGAGGAAAGAGCTACTGCTCAAAGATTTGCTGTATGTACACTGCAAAGCATGCTATGCTTATTCGTGATAAGTATCCTGATGTTAATGTAACGGTATTTTATATTGACGTTCGTACTCCTGGAAAGAATTTCGATGAGTTCTACAGAAGAGCCGTTGAGGATTACGGAGTAAATTATATTAAAGGTCAGGTGGGAAAGGTTATTCCTCAGTCAAACGGAAAGCTGCTTGTAAGGGGAGTTGACCTGATAGACCAGAAGCAGATTGTAAAGGAAGCAGATATGGTAGTTCTTGCAGCAGCCATAGAGCCAAATCCTGATGTAAGAAAGATAGCTACAATGCTTACGGCAAGTATTGATACAAACAATTTCCTTACAGAGGCACACGCAAAGCTTCGTCCTGTAGAATCACCTACAGCAGGCATATTCCTCTCAGGTGTATGTCAGGGACCAAAGGATATTCCTGAGACAGTTTCACAGGCAGGTGCTGCAGCAGTTAAGGCAATCGGTCTTCTGGCAAAGGATAAACTTATGACAAATCCATGTACGGCACATTCAGATGAACTTTTATGTAACGGTTGTTCAAATTGTGCTAATGTATGTCCGTACGGAGCTATATCTTATGAGGATAAGGAAGTAAATGACCATGGTAAGCGTGAGGTTCGCCGTATAGCACAGGTAAACAGCGCATTATGTCAGGGCTGTGGTGCATGTACAGTTACATGTCCTTCCGGAGCTATGGATTTACAGGGATTTTCAAATAGACAGATACTAGCGGAGGTAGATGCAATATGTCGATAGAAGCAAATGAAGAATTCAGACCTAAAATCGTAGCTTTTTGCTGTAACTGGTGCAGTTATGCAGGAGCCGATCTGGCAGGAAGCAGCAGACTTGCATATCCTGCTGATGTAAAGATAATCCGCGTACCTTGTTCATGTCGTGTCAATCCAATGTTCATTCTCAGAGCATTTGAAAAGGGAGCAGACGGCGTTATTATGTGTGGATGCCACCCTGGAGACTGTCACTACAGTACAGGAAATTATTACGCGAGAAGACGTATGACACTTCTTTTCTCTATGCTTGATTATATAGGTGTTGAGAACGGACGTACCCGTGTTGAGTGGGTATCGGCAGCAGAGGGTGTTAAGTTTTCAACTACCATGAATGAATTTGTAGAGAAGATTCATTCTCTCGGAAAAAATGTAAGATTGGGGGATTTGAGATGCAGGAACTAATTGCTAGAGCAAAAGAATTGTTGGCAAACGGAACAGTAGCCCGCGTTCTCGGCTGGAAGGCCGGAGACCTGCCATATAATCCGGAGCCGGCTTACTTTGAAAAGGAAGAAGATTTTAAGGATTTTGTTTACAACGGATTTTGCGGAGCAAACTTAAGCAAATATATGATAGAAGCAACAAAGCTTGAAGGAAAGACACTTGTATGCTTAAAGCCTTGTGACACATACAGCTTCAATCAGCTCATCATGGAGCACCGTGTAGACAGAGAAAAGGCTTACATTATAGGCGTTGGCTGCAAAGGTAAGCTGGATATAGAAAAAATCAAAAAGCAGGGCATCAAGGGTATACAGAGTATATCAGGTGCCGAGATTACAGATGATGCTGAAACACTTACCATAAATACATTGTATGGAGACAAGACCATACCATACGCAGATGGTATGCTGGAAAGATGCCATGTATGCAAGGGCAAGGAGCATAAGATATACGATGAGATTATCGGTGAGTCAAAGGATACAAAGGATGCAGACAGATTTGATGAGGTTAGCCGCATAGAGTCTATGAAGCCGGAAGAAAAATTTGCATTCTTCCAGAAAGAATTAAGCAAATGTATCCGTTGCAACGCATGTAGAAACGCATGTCCTGCATGCAGCTGCCGTAAGTGTGTATTTGACAGCAACAAATTTGACAGCTCACAGAAGGCAAATGTGGACTCATTTGAGGAAAAGATGTTCCATATTATAAGAGCCTTCCATGTGGCAGGCAGATGTACAGACTGTGGCGAATGCAGCAGAGTATGTCCGCAGGGTATACCACTTCACCTGTTTAACAGAAAATTCATCAAAGATATAGATGAATTTTACGGAGAGTTCCAGGCAGGCGAAGATATTACAGTAAAGGGACCATTAACAAGCTTTACATTTGAGGATGTTGAGCCAAGTGTTGTGGCAGAAAGGGGATAATGTATGTATAAGATAGCAAAGGAAAATCTTCCGGCATTATTCCAGAGAATTGCCGAGGGACAGGATTTAATTCTTCCTATATCAAACGGAGGACAGGTAAACTACGGTGTATGGACAGAAGATGCAGATGTGGACATTGAAACATTAAAGTCTGTAAAGTCGCCAAAGGATGCGTTTTTTCCACAGAGTGAGAACCTTTATACATGTGTCCGCGAGGGAAAGAAGCTGCAGATTACACCGGAGGAGTTACAGCAGAAGGATTTCGTAGTATTCGGAATGAAAGCATGTGACATTCAGGGCGTTGAGGTTTTAGACAAGGTATTCCTTTCTGAGCCTGTAGATACATTCTATGCAGCAAGAAGACAGCATGGAACCATAGTGGCAATGGCTTGCCATGAGCCTGAGGAAACATGCTTCTGTAAAGTATTTGGCATAGATGCGGCAGAACCAAAGGCAGATGTAGCCACATGGCTTATCGATGGTGAATTGTGCTGGAAGCCTCTTACTGAAAAAGGTGAAACACTTACAAAGGCTGTGGCAGATTTACTTTCAGATGATGCAGCAGCAGATGCAAAGGTAGAAAATGAGAAATCAGCAATAAGAGCAATAATAGATAAGCTGCCATACTCAGACCTTTCACTTGAAGGCTGGAATGGAGATGCTCTTACAGAAAAATTCAATTCACCTGTATGGGAAGAGTTATATAAGCCATGTTTAGCATGCGGTACATGTACATTTGTATGTCCTACCTGCCAGTGCTATGACATAAAGGATTATGATACAGGACACGGAGTACAGAGATACCGTTGCTGGGATTCATGTATGTACTCAGACTTTACTATGATGGCTCACGGCAATAACCGTAACAGCCAGATGCAGAGATTCCGTCAGAGATTTATGCACAAGCTTGTATATTTCCCTGCAAACAATGACGGAATGTATTCATGCGTAGGCTGTGGACGCTGTGTTGAAAAGTGTCCGTCAGCGCTTAATATAGTAAAGGTAATCAAAGCTTTTCAGAATCAGGGAGGTGAGAACGCATGAGTGAAGAATGTACATGCAACAAAAATTATAAGTTAGATACCTTGATTCCAATGGTAGGCGTGATTACGGATATACGTCAGGAAACACCGGATGTTAAAACATTTCGTGTAAATGCACCTGAAGGAGGAAAGCTTTTTGAACATATGCCGGGACAATGTGCAATGGTATGTGCACCCGGTGTAAGTGAAGGTATGTTTTCGATAACATCATCACCTACTAACAAAGAGTATCAGGAATTCAGCATCAAGAAGTGTGGAGCTTTGACAGATTATCTTCACAGCTTACAGGTTGGAGATGAAATAACGGTACGAGGACCATATGGAAATAATTTCCCTGTGGATACTGAACTTAAGGGAAAAGATTTATTGTTTATAGCAGGTGGTATAGGTCTTGCACCTCTTCGTTCAGTTATAAATTATGTGTTAGATAATCGTGATGATTACGGAAAAGTAGATATAGTATATGGTTCACGTTCAGCAGATGACCTTGTTCAGCTTAAGGAAATCCAGGAAGTATGGATGAAGGCAAAGGATGTAAACGTATATCTGACCATAGACCGCGAACAGGAAGGCTGGGACGGTCACGTAGGCTTCGTTCCAAATTATGTGAAGGAGCTGGGATTTGATGTAAACAAAACAGCACTTATCTGCGGACCACCAATTATGATAAAATTTGTTTTACAGGGACTTCAGGAATTAGGTTTTAAGAAAGAGCAGGTTTATACTACACTTGAGCTTCGTATGAAGTGCGGAATAGGCAAATGTGGTCGTTGTAATATTGGTTCAAAGTATGTCTGCAAAGACGGTCCGGTATTCCGTTGTGATGAAATAGATGAGATGCCGAACGAGTACTAAGAGAAAGGAATGGTATTCATAAATGGAAAAAATGGTAAATGTATACTTTTATGGTAAGCAGTATAGTGTACCGGCTGACCTTACAATTATGACAGCAATGGAATACGCAGGATATACTCTTAAAAGAGGCTGTGGCTGCCGTCATGGTTTTTGTGGCGCATGTGCTACTATATACAGAATAAAAGGTAAAAACGAATTAAAGACATGTCTTGCATGTCAGACACAGGTAGAGGAAGGAATGTGTGTAGCAAGCATACCATTCTTCCCTACAGACAAGAGAACATATGAAATAGAGGATATTCGTCCTGACCAGAGAATTATGATGGAATTATATCCTGAAATTTACAGCTGTATAGGCTGTAATGCATGTACAAAAGCATGTACACAGAACTTAAACGTAATGCAGTATATTGCATACGCTCAGAGAGGCGAGTTTGAGAAATGTGCTGAGGAGTCATTTGACTGTGTAAGCTGTGGCTGCTGTTCAGTAAGATGTCCTGCAGGTATTTCGCATCCTATGGTAGGACTTCTTGCAAGAAGACTTACAGGAAAATATATTGCACCTGAAACAAAGCACCTTAAGAACAGAGTTGAGGAAATCAACGAAGGCAAGTATGACCAGCTTATAGAGCAGATTATGCAGAAGCCGATTACAGAGATGCAGGAATTATACAACACAAGAGAGATAGAGAAGTAAGGAGGGAGATAAGCATGTTTACACCAGAAATGATGGAATCCGTAAAAAAGGTGGAAGCAACCAGAGATGAGCGTATGGGCATGGAGCCTAGACGTATGACTGCTGAGGAGAAGGACGAACTTCTTAAGGCTTATCATCCTGATTACAGACAGGAAGCCTTCGATGAGATTAAGATTGGACCAAACAAGGGACAGAAGGCACCTAAGGAGCTTGTACATCTTATACATTCAAACAGCCGTCTTTTAAAGGATAAGATTGACTTAAATAAAGTAGATTATGACGTTGATGTTCTCGTTATCGGCGGTGGCGGTGCAGGTTCATCTGCAGCCATAGAAGCACACGAGGCAGGAGCAAATGTAATGATAGTTACAAAGCTTCGTATCGGTGATGCAAATACAATGATGGCAGAGGGCGGTATACAGGCAGCAGACAAGGAAAACGACTCACCTGTACAGCATTACTTAGACGCATTTGGAGGCGGACATTTTGCAGCAAGACCGGAGCTTTTAAGAAGACTTGTTATGGAAGCTCCTGACGCTATAAAGTGGCTTAATGACTTAGGCGTTATGTTCGATAAGGACGCAGAGGGTAATATGATTACAACACATGGCGGCGGTACTTCAAGAAAGAGAATGCATGCCTGCAAGGATTATTCTGGAGCAGAAATAATGCGTACTTTAAGAGACGAAGTAATAAACCGCAAGATACCTGTAGTTGAGTTTACATCAGCCGTAGAACTTATAAAGGATGAAAACGGACATGCAGCAGGTGCAGTTTTACTTAATATGGAGACAGGTGATTACCTTGTAGCAAAGGCAAAAACAGTAGTTATCGCTACAGGTGGTGCAGGACGTATGCATTATCAGGGCTTCCCTACATCAAATCACTATGGAGCTACAGCCGATGGTCTTATACTTGGTTATCGTGCAGGTGCACCTCTTCTTTATCAGGATACCATCCAGTATCATCCTACAGGAGTTGCATTCCCTTCACAGATATTCGGAGCTCTTGTTACAGAAAAGGTACGTTCACTTGGAGCAATGCTTGTAAACGTAGAAGGTGAGGCATTTATGCATCCTCTTGAGACAAGAGACGTTGCTGCAGCATCTATTATCCGTGAGTGTTCAGACAGAGGAAAGGGTGTGACTACACCACTTGGAAGCGGTGTATGGCTTGATACACCTATGATAGAAAGAATAGGCGGGGAGGGAACAATCGAAAAGAGAATTCCTGCTATGCTCCGTATGTATATGAATTACGGTATAGATATGAGAAAGCTTCCAATTCTTGTATATCCTACACTTCATTATCAGAATGGCGGTCTTGAAATAGGAGGAGACGGATTTACAAAGGTTATAGATAACCTTCTGGTAGCAGGAGAGGCTGTAGGCGGTATCCACGGAAGAAACCGTCTTATGGGAAATTCACTTCTTGATATTATCGTATTCGGACGTAATGCAGGTAAGGCAGCAGCAGCCAAAGCTAAGGACATTCAGATAGGAAATCTTTCATTGAAGCACGTAGAGGAATATGCTGATGAGCTTAAGTCAGCAGGAATAGAAAGCGATGATGTATCACCACTTCTTCTTCCAAAATATGCCCGTCATGAGAGAAAGGAGAACTAATAATGCGTGAGATAGAAGTAAGCCGCATTACAGATGTTGTAGAAAAGCTTTGTATTGCAGCAAATGAGCATCTTCCTGAAGATGTAAAATGTGCCATTAAAAACTGCCGTGCATGTGAGGACGGTGAAATAGCAAAGGGAGTGCTTGACAATATAATAGAAAACTTTGAGATAGCAGACAATGAAAACGTACCTATCTGTCAGGATACAGGTATGGCATGTGTATTTCTTGAGATTGGTCAGGATGTACATCTTGTGGGAGGAGACCTTTCAGATGCCATAAATGAAGGCGTACGCCGCGGATACGATAAGGGCTATCTTAGAAAGTCAGTAGTAAAGGATCCTGTACGCAGAGGAAATACAGGTGACAATACTCCGGCAATGATTTACACGGAAATAGTACCAGGTGAAAATGTAAAAATAACAGTAGGACCAAAGGGCTTCGGAAGCGAAAATATGAGTGCGATCCGTATGTTTAAGCCGTCACATGGTCTTCAGGGCATTAAGGATTTCATCATAGAGACTGTAGAAACTGCAGGCCCTAATCCATGTCCTCCTATGGTAGTAGGCGTAGGTATAGGCGGTACCTTTGATAAGGCAGCACTGCTTGCAAAGAAGGCACTTATGAGACCACTTGACTCATCAAATCCTGACCCGTTCTACGCAGATTTAGAGAAGGAAATGCTTGAGAAGATAAATGAGCTTGGTATCGGACCACAGGGCTTTGGCGGAAAGACAACAGCCATCGGACTTAATATTGAGACAATGCCTACACATATTGCAGGTATGCCATGTGCAATCAATATAAACTGCCACGTTACACGCCATAAGACGGAGGTGATATAATATGGAAAAGAAGATTACATTACCTCTTACTGAGGAATTGGCAAAGACATTACACGCAGGAGACAGAGTTCTTCTTACAGGTACAATATACACATCAAGAGATGCAGGACACAAGAGAATGTGTGAAGCACTTGCAAAAGGAGAGCAGATTCCTTTTGACCCTACAGATGCTACTATTTATTATGTAGGTCCTACACCTGCAAAGCCGGGACAGGTAATCGGTTCAGCAGGTCCTACTACAAGCGGACGTATGGATGCTTATGCACCTACCATGATGTCTGTCGGTGCCAGAGGAATGATAGGAAAAGGCGCAAGACTTCCTGAAGTTATAGATGCTATGAAGAAATACAGCGGAGTATACTTCGGAGCCATCGGAGGAGCCGGAGCACTCTTAGCTAAATGTATAAAGAAAGCAGAGCTTATCGCATACGAAGATTTAGGAGCAGAAGCACTTAGAAAGCTGTATGTTGAGGATATGCCGCTTGTAGTTATTATCGACAGCGAGGGAAATAATCTTTACGAAGAAGGCCGCGCAGCATACTTAAAAGACCACAACTCATAAATCAAAAGTAAAAAGACCACAAGTCGTTATCAAGTGCCGCTGCCGGGCGGCACTTTTTGCTTGACTTATAAATATTCAGGTTGTATTATATTTTCGGAATATATACAAAAAAGAAAAGGAGTAGTTAGAAAATGAAAATTCAGTTGTTTGAAGCAGCAGGCGTAAACCTGTTTAATGTAAAAACAATGGCACTTGTACTGTTCCTAATATTTGCCATCATTGTAATAGGATACCTTGTAGGCAAGATATCTATAAAGGGCGTTACATTAGGCAGTGCTGCTATATTTATAGTGGCTTTGGTAGCAGGACATTTCCTTCAGTATGCTTTGGACCACATTGACAGCTGGGATGAAGCAGGTAACTGGGGTGTAATAAAGCCATATTTTTCAATGACACAGAATTTAGGTTTGTTACTTTTCGTCACATCAGTAGGTCTTATAGCAGGTCCTACATTTTTCAGAAACTTAAAGAAAAATTTTAAGTCATATGTAGTACTCGGACTTGTTATCATTGGCTCGGCAGCAGCCACATGTGCGCTTATAACAATATTTGTACCGGGTATGAACTCAGCTATGTCTGTAGGACTTCTCTCAGGTTCACTTACAAGTACTCCTGCATTTGCAGCAGCTCAGGAAGCACTTGCAGGTACAGAATTGTACAATCAGGTAGCAGTAGGACTTGGTGTTGCATATCCGTTTGGAGTTATCGGTGTAGTTTTATTCGTACAGATAGTTCCAAAGCTCATGAAAGCTGATATGGACAAGGAAAGAGCACTCCTTGAAGAAGGAGAAATATCTGAAAAAATAGAAGCAGAAAAGAAGCTTTTTGACATGGACAAGTTTGGTATTGGAGCAATGGGACTTACCATTATGTTAGGTGTAATCCTTGGAAGCATCAATATTCCTCTTGGAAACAACCAGTCATTCAGCCTTGGTACAACAGGCGGTCCGCTTATTATGGGACTTATATTCGGACATTTTGGAAGAATAGGCAAGCTTAATTTAAAGGTAAAGAAAGAAGTACTTTCAATATTCCAGGAGCTTGGACTTATATTATTCCTTATCGGAGCAGGTGTAGACGGCGGACGTGAGTTCGTATCAACACTTGGCGAGTTTGGACCATTATTATTCCTTTGGGGAGCGTTAATGACAGTAGTTCCGCTACTCCTTGGCTTCGTGGTAGCAAAATATGTATTAAAGATGAGCCTTTTCAACAACCTGGGTTCACTTACAGGCGGTATGACAAGTACACCTGCCCTTGGAGCATTAATAAATGTAACAGGTACATCAAACGTAGCTTCAGCATATGCAGCTACATACCCAATCGCACTTATAGCGGTGGTACTTGCTTCGCAGTTCCTTACATATCTGTAAGTATAAACTGTAAAAAAATAATATAATAAGTTTATAAAAACACCTTCAAATCAGCGAAAACCGGTTTGGAGGTGTTTTTATGCTACACGGATGTAACAGTTCAGACATACCGGGACACCTGTGACTTTCAGACGGGTTCGTAAGTGTAGAGCAGGAAACGGCTGGTTTCATATTGTATGTGTAAGCTTCGGAGACAATAAGAAATTTTATTAATATGATGCAGCTATCTTCTAAGCGACGACCGTAACTCGGAAGTGGCTGAATTCTCAGCCACTTCCTCAGACAGACGGTCTCTGCTAAGAAGATACCTGCATCATACTAATAAATTTCTAATTGCCTCCTCAATGCTTACACATACAATATGCAACCAGCCGTTCCCTGCTCTACACTTACGAACCCGTCTGAAGGTCACAGATGTCCCGGTATGTCTGAACTGTTACGGACAGTCAGTGATTTTACACATTAATGCTTGCAGATAAAACAAATTTGATATAGAATAGAATCTATTAGATTTACATAATAGGAAATTCCTAAAGCAACAGCGTAAAAAAACGCAACTAAAAATTCGCGAATGCGAATTTATAAGCGCCGCTGCCGTGCGGTGCTTTACTATAAAACAGAAGGAAAGGATGGTACATAGATATGACATCACTTAAAGGACGTAATTTTTTAACACTCAAGGATTTTACACCGGAGGAAATACAATACTTAATAGATTTTTCAGCATATCTTAAAGATAAAAAGAAAAAGGGACAGCCTGTAGATGAGCTAAGAGGAAAAAACGTAGCTTTAATCTTTGAAAAAACAAGCACAAGAACAAGATGCTCCTTTGAAGTAGCAGCACATGACCTTGGTATGGGCACAACATATCTTGACCCGTCAGGTTCCCAGATTGGAAAAAAAGAAAGCATTGCTGATACTGCAAGAGTACTTGGAAGAATGTACGAGGGTATTGAGTACAGAGGCTTCGGACAGGAAATAGTGGAGGAACTTGCAAAGCATGCAGGAGTACCTGTATGGAACGGACTAACAAATGAATATCATCCGACACAGATGATAGCAGACCTCCTTACAATAAAAGAGCATAAAGGCACATTAAAGGGACTTAATTTTGTATACATGGGAGATGCAAGATACAATATGGGCAATTCACTTATGATAGCCTGCTCAAAGATGGGATTGAATTTTACGGCATGTACAAATAAAAAATATTTCCCAAATGAGGAACTTGTAAATCAGTGTAAGGAGTACGCAAAGGAAAGCGGTGCTACAATTACCCTCACAGAAAACGTAAAAGAGGGTACAAAGGACGCAGACGTAATATATACAGATGTATGGGTATCAATGGGTGAGCCTGAGGAGGTATGGGCAGAGCGTATTAAGGAGCTTAAGCCTTATCAGGTAAATAAGGAAGCATTTGAAAACGCAAAGCCGGATGCCATATTTATGCATTGTCTTCCTGCATTCCATGACCTTAAGACAAAGATTGGCGGAGAAATATATGAAAAATTCGGGCTTACGGAGATGGAGGTTACAGACGAGGTATTTGAGTCTGAAAGGTCTGTAGTATTTGATGAGGCAGAAAACAGAATGCATTCAATTAAGGCAATAATGGCTGCAACACTTGGTATGGAGATGCAAGTGTAACAAACAGCGTTTTTCTCTTAAAGGGATAGCAGAAAGGAAAGCATATGACATCAGTATATGAGAGAAAGAGAAGCTTAAGAAGAATAGGGCCTGTTATAGACAGGGTAAATATAGCCATAAGTGCAGCCATTATTATATGCGCCGTTATTATTTTACTTGACATAAAGAAGCATCTTTTAATGTTCCCGGTCATATTTACGCTGGCGGCCATAATGAACGGCCTTATGGCATTTAAGTGCTACAAGATGGCGGAGATGATAAGAGTTATAGCATTGCTTTCGGCATTTGTGATACTTACAGTACTTAGTGTAATAGGGTATATTGTCACTCTTTCGTAAGGCTTAGGAAAGGCTTTTATTATGGATATAAAGACAAGGATTTTAAAGGAATTGAAAAATACAGACACCTATGTGTCAGGTCAGGACATATGCGAAAAATGCGGTGTATCCAGAACGGCTGTATGGAAGGTAATCAATCAGCTTAAAAATGAGGGCTATGAGATAGACTCAGTAACTAATAAAGGCTATAAAATACTAGAAACACCTGATATATTGTCAAAAAGTGAGATTGAAAGTGTAATAGAGGACGGCAGCATAGTAAAGGACATTATATACTTTGACGAGACAGATTCCACAAACACCAGGGCAAAGCTTTTAGGTGAGGAGGGCGCTGTT
The DNA here is from genome assembly GCA_945928585.1 of uncultured Roseburia sp. Classification (GTDB taxonomy): domain Bacteria; phylum Bacillota; class Clostridia; order Lachnospirales; family Lachnospiraceae; genus CAG-303. The sequence continues at coordinate 19,393 of CAMENQ010000002.1, forward strand.
TCCGGCACACTTGTAGTGGCAGACTGCCAGAATATGGGCAAGGGAAGACGTGGAAGAAGCTTTTCATCACCGGCAGGGCAGAGCATATATATGACACTTCTTTTAAGACCTGATACCAGCCCATCAAAAGCATCTATGATTACCATATTGTCAGCCATGGCGGTAAGAAGTGCCCTTAGTGAAGTATGTGGCATTGAAGGTCTTATAAAGTGGCCAAATGATATAGTTGCTGACGGCAGAAAGCTATGCGGCATACTTACGGAAATGAGTGCTGAGCTTACAAAGATAAATTATGTAGTAGTGGGAATAGGCATTAACGTAAATAACGAAAAAATGCCTGAGGATATAGAAAAGATTGCAGTATCAGCCCGTATGCTGACAGGAAAGAAACAAAAGAGAAGCCTTATTATCGGAAGCGTATGTAAGTGGTTTAACATATATTACAATAAATTTATTGAAACATCAGATTTATCACTTTTAAAGGATGAGTATAACCGGTATCTTATACATATGAATAAGGAAGTGGAGATAATAAGGGATAATAAAAAATACAGAGCGAAATCTCTTGGACTTGCTGATGACGGAGAACTGCTTATAGAAAAAGACGGGAAACCGGAAACAGTTATGTCAGGAGAGGTGTCAGTGAGAGGAGTTTACGGTTATGTATGATGAAATAGAAGGAAAGACGGTCTTATGCTGTGCAAACAGCTATGAACAGAAATATTTCTTTAATGATGAATTTGACAGACTTCCCGAGGACGTTAAACAGGAGCTTAAAATTATGTGCGTTTTGTTTACGGAAGAGGTAGGAGGCATTTTATCACTTGCCTATGATGAAGAGGGAAATTTAAGCTTTGAGGTAATGTGTGATGAAGGCGATATTCTCTTTGACGAAATCGGCTGCGGACTTATGATAAAAAAGCTTCAGACGGAAAAAAAGGAGCTGTTGGAAGCGTTGGAAATGTTTTATAAGGTGTTTATTTTAGGCGAGGATATATGATAAAGCTTGGAAATTTAGAAATAGAGAATATAATTGCCCTAGGGCCTATGGCAGGAGTAACAGACCTGCCATTCAGACTTTTATGTAAAGAGCAGGGCTGTGGGATAATGTATACGGAGATGGTAAGTGCAAAGGCCATATTATACAATAATAAAAATACAAAAGAACTTTTGCAGACAAAAGAACAGGAAAGGCCGGCAGGTGTCCAGTTATTCGGCTCAGAGCCAGATATTATGGCAGAGATTGCAGAAAGGGTTTCAGAAGGACCATATGACTTTATAGATGTAAATATGGGATGCCCGGTGCCAAAGATAGTAGGCAATGGAGAAGGCTCCGCACTTATGAAAAATCCCGTCCTTGCGGCAGATATAATAAAAGCTATGGCATTAAAATCAAAAAAGCCGGTTACGGTAAAAATACGAAAAGGCTTTGATGAAAATAATATAAATGCCGTAGAACTTGCAAAAAGGCTGGAGGCTGCAGGCGCGGCCATGATAGCAGTACACGGCAGGACAAGAGAGCAGTATTATTCCGGAAAGGCAGACTGGGATATTATAAGACAGGTAAAGGAAGCCGTAAAAATTCCGGTTATAGGAAACGGTGATATAAGAGAGCCGGAGGATGCAAAAAGAATGCTGGAAGAAACAGGCGTTGACGGCATTATGATTGGAAGGGCAGCAAGGGGAAATCCGTGGATATTTAAAAGATGCAGTCATTACCTTAAAACAGGAGAAATCCTCCCAAAGCCTGAAAAAAAAGAAGTACTTGACATGATTTTAAGGCACGCCCGTATGCTTATAGAATATAAGGGCGAATTTACAGGAATAAGGGAAATGAGGAAACATACGGCATGGTATGTTTCAGGACTTCCATATGCCACAGATATAAGAAACAAAATAAATTATGTAGAAAACCTTGAAGAAATGGAAAAAATGCTTAGATGCTACTTGGAATAATGGTCAGGGATAATAAATGATAAATTAAGTATGATGTACTAAAAGCAATAAGAAACTGATACAGTAATCTAGTATAATGGTTTTGATTAACTATACCATTAAAACTCATAAAAGGAATCAGTAAAAAGAAACGGAGGAACATATGGTTAGCAGCGGATATAAAAAGATAGTCTGGGGGATATTGATAAGCGGACTGCATATAAATATAGATATAGGCATATTTGCTGTTCAGATAATTCCAAGTATAATAGGATACATTATTATATACATGGGAATAAAGGAGCTGCATGAACAGGCAGGACTGGAATATATGGAAAAGCTTAAGAAGGATGCTCTAAGGCTTGTTATATTGTCAGGAGTATTCTGGATATATGGATTTTTATTCGGATATTCTATGGCATTATCAAAGGGAATGGCTATCTGCTTCTACCTTGTGGAGCTTTTATTATATGGAGATTTGTTAAACAAGTCAGTAAAATACTATAAGGAAACAGGCAGGGAAAAAGAGGCAGACAAACTTAGAAAAAGCAGAATGAGCTTTATAAAAGCATTTATAGCACTTCTGGTACTTCATCTTGTGGGAATGATACCGCAGGTGGCAATGTATGTAGAGTACCCATGTCTGACACTTATGTTTATGGCAAAGATATGGCTTACATTAATGATACAGAAGCTTAGCTGGGATAACACAGCCCAACAATTTTAACTTGACAAAATATCAATTCGTAGTTATAATACACTGATTGATAGTAGGAAGGAGCATTCAAAATGGCTGAAGCAAAGAAGAATATATTAACATATGCAGGCTTACAGAAGCTTGAAACTGAATTACAGGATTTAAAGGTAGTAAAAAGAAAAGAAGTAGCTGAGAAAATCAAGGAAGCCAGAGAGCAGGGCGACTTATCTGAAAATGCAGAGTATGATGCAGCAAAGGATGAGCAGAGAGATATCGAGGCAAGAATCGAAGAAATAGAGAAAATCCTTAAAAATGCAGAAGTAGTAGACGAGGACGAAATCGATACAAAGAAAATAAACGTAGGCTGCCGTGTAAAGGTGCTTGATATGGAATATGACGAGGAATTGGAGTTTAAAATCGTAGGCTCAACAGAGACAAACAGTCTGGAAAACAAGATTTCAAACGAATCACCTATGGGCAGGGAACTTATCGGAAAGAAGAAAAATGACATAATTACCGTGGAGACAGTAGACGGAGAAATCAAATATAAGGTGCTTTCTATACACAGAGTAAATTAATTATTATTTGTAAACTACATATGGCATGGGAGATTAAACATTTTAATATGTAGTATAATGTTCAGCTTTATTAAACTATGAAAACGATCTTTATATTCGGTTTTCAAGTGGAGTTATTTTAAATGTTTTTTAAAATGTTTAATTGGTAAGCCGTAGTTAATTAAAATAATTACACAACGAATAATTCAAAAATATAATGGAGGAAAATATGGCTCAGCAGAATGAACAGCAGCAGGATTTGAACCAGCTTCTTAAGGTAAGAAGAGAAAAGTTGGCAGACCTTCAGGAGAGAGGAAAGGATCCGTTTAAGATAACAAAGTATGATGTGACACATCACAGCATGGAAATAAAGGACAATTTTGACAGTCTTGAAGGCAGTGTAGTGTCTGTTGCAGGAAGAATGATGTTTAAGAGAGTTATGGGTAAGGCATCATTCTGCAATATACAGGATTTACAGGGAAATATACAGGTATATGTGGCCAGAGACGAAATAGGCGAGGATGACTACAAGGACTTTAAGAAGTATGATGCAGGTGATATATTAGGTATAACAGGTAAGGTATTTAAGACACAGACAGGAGAAATATCTGTACATGCCGAGACCGTTACACTTCTTTCAAAGAGCCTCCAGATACTTCCAGAGAAGTATCATGGACTTACTGATACAGATACAAGATACCGCCAGAGATACGTTGACCTTATTATGAATTCAGACGTAAAGGATACATTTATAAAGCGTTCAAAGGTGCTTTCAAGCATTCGTAAATTCCTTGACGCAGAGGGATTTATGGAGGTAGAGACACCTATGCTTGTGTCAAATGCAGGCGGAGCCGCTGCAAGACCATTCGAGACACATTTCAATGCCCTTGATGAGGACTTAAAGCTTAGAATTTCCCTTGAATTATATTTAAAGAGACTTATTGTAGGCGGTATGGAAAGAGTATACGAAATAGGCAGAGTATTCAGAAATGAAGGTCTTGACACAAGACACAATCCTGAATTTACACTTATGGAACTATATCAGGCATACACTGACTATTACGGCATGATGGATTTAACAGAAAGACTTTACAGATATGTAGCTAAAGAGGTTACAGGTTCAGAAATTATAACCTATGGAGAACACACCATGGATTTATCAAAGCCATTTGAGCGTATCACTATGGTAGACGCAGTAAAGAAGTACTCAGGCGTGGACTTTAATGAAATCCATACATTGGAGGAAGCAAGAGCAGCAGCCAAAGAGCATCACGTAGAATATGAAGAGAGACACGGAAAGGGAGATATTCTTAACCTGTTCTTTGAAGAATATGTAGAGGAACATCTCATACAGCCTACATTTGTTATGGATCATCCAATAGAGATTTCACCTCTTACAAAGAAGAAACCTGATAATCCTGAATATGTAGAGCGTTTCGAGTTCTTTATGAACGGCTGGGAAATGGCAAATGCATACTCAGAGTTAAATGACCCAATCGACCAGAGAGAGCGTTTCGAGGCACAGGAAAAAGCTTTTGCAGCAGGTGATGATGAGGCCAACCATACTGACGAGGATTTCTTAAATGCACTTAGTATAGGTATGCCGCCAACGGGAGGTATCGGATATGGTATCGACCGTATGGTTATGATGATGACGAACTCGCCGGCAATAAGGGATGTGTTGTTGTTCCCGACGATGAAATCATTGGATAAATAAGTTCAGTAAAATCAAGGGTTTCAGCGATTACGAGTTGTGATTTACTACGAATTTACTACGAATTTGCTACGCATAATACCGTATAATACTTGATAATACGTTTTGTGTGACATTCAATTTTAATATTTTGTACTTTAAGGACACTTTCCAAGTGAGAATTTGGAAGTGTCCTTTTGTTATGGTCAAAAATAAAAATTGGAGGTAAATAAAATGAACAGTACAGCGTTAGGAGCAAAGGAAACAAAGAAGGAAAACATTATTTTCATCAGCG
>CAMENQ010000003.1 GCA_945928585.1 uncultured Roseburia sp.
AGGTGTTATCGGGAAAAGCTGATATTACATTTGACAACAGACTTTCTGCCCTGTATTGTCTCAGAAGTCCGTATTATACAGATGAACTTACCATATATAAGGCGTGGAGCGAAGCAGAGGAACTTTGTCTTTTGGTGTCAAAGGATATGGAGCCGGTGTTAAAGTCAATTTTACAAAAGACAATATCAGACTTTGATTACGAAGAAATAACAGATGTAATAGTGGACAATACTTCATCTATAGCATATTCTTATTCATTTGCCGAGCTTTTATACAAGTTCAGATTTTATATTATAGGTCTGGCAGTTATATTAGGAGTGCTGGTATATCTTATAGTATTTATTCTGATACTTGTGCGCAAGGATAAGAAACATAAGCAGGAGGAAAAATATAATGCACAGATACGTGCAGCAGATGAAAAATACAGAAAGCAGCTGTACAGGCAGGCAAATTATAACAGCATGACCGGACTGTTGAACAGAAATGGTTTTTACGAAAAAACAAGAGATTTGCTTGATCAAAACAGAAATATGAGATTTATCATATTGAGGGGTGATATAGACCAGTTTAAAGTATTTAACGACATAATGGGTGTGCGTATGGGAGATGAACTTATAAGATACGTGGCAGACATGTGGCGGAAATATTTCAGCAGAACCATAGGCACATACGGATATTTGGGAGGTGACGATTTTATATGCTGTTATCCTTACGAGAGTTTTGATAAGGATGCAGTTATGAAAGTTGTAGAAAAGTGGTTTGAAAAGTTTAAATGTTCATATACATTTTCTATATCCATAGGTGCATACATAATAGATGATGCGGACATAGACGTAAACATAATGTGCGACAGGGCGGAACTGGCACTTTCAAAGGCAAAGCAAAGTAAGGACGAGCATTTCTGCATATATGAAAGCTCTATGAGAGAGCAGCTTTTAAAAGAAAAAGAAATTATAAGCTACATACCGACAGCCTTTGAACAGGAGCAGTTTGAAATATATCTCCAGCCACAGTATGACAGTGAAACAGAAAGAATAATAGGAGCGGAAGCTCTGACCAGATGGAATCATCCGGAGCAGGGAATAATAAGTCCGGGAGTGTTTATTCCTATTATGGAGGAAAATGGATTTATTACCACCATGGACAAATATGTCGTAGAACATGTATGTGATATTATAAATGAATTAACAGACATAATGGAGCTTGATGATGAGTTTTCCATTGCCATAAACTTATCAAGAATTGATACATTCAATAATCAGATAATAGACTGGATAATAGATACACTTAACAAGAAAAATGTACCTATGAGCAGGGTAAGACTTGAGATAACAGAGTCGGCATACATAGAGCAGCAGACACAGGTATCAGAGTTTGTCAGTGAATTAAAAGCACGGGGCTTCATTATAGAAATGGATGATTTTGGAAGCGGATACTCTTCTCTTAATACACTTAAGGATGTTCCTGTAGATACATTAAAGCTTGATTTAAGATTTTTGGCAGGCGATAACACAGGAAAAGGCGGCATTATAATCAATTCCGTTATAAGAATGGCAAGATGGATGGATATACCTGTTATTGCAGAAGGAGTAGAAACGGAAAGTCAGGCGGAATATTTAAGAAGTATAGGCTGTCATTATATGCAGGGCTATTATTTTTCAAAGCCTGTCAGAGTAAAAGATTTTATTGTGCTTCTGAAAAAAAATGGTACAGAATGCATAACGAGAAATATGTATTCTAAAAGCATTAAGGATACAGAGGAGTTATTTGACCCGAATAATATCAGCACCAATTTAATTGAGAAAATCGGCCCTATGGCTATTGCGGAATATTGGCATGAAAATTTAGAGGGTATCCTGTTAAATGATGAATTTTTTAACATGCTGGGTATGACAAGAAAAGAATTTGATAAACATTTGCTGCATATGCAGGATTTTATTTCAGAAAAAAAGAAAACAGAGGTTATTAATATAGTAAAAAATCTTAATGAAAAGCAGTCAGAAACTGTGGAGGGTGAGATAGAAAAGGATGGAAAAAGATATATGTTAAATATAAATATAAGAGTCCTTTCAACACTTAAAAACAGGAAAACCATAATGCTTTTGTTTGATTTTGCAAACCCTTGACTTTTTCAAAATTGAGAGTTAAAATGACCTGTGTTTTTAAAAGAGAGGAAGTGGTAATTACGGGCAATCTTGCAGAGGAGTTGATGGAAGAACTGGAATGTGAGACTGTGTTTACCATACCGGGATTAAATATACCTGTTTCGGAATCTACAGTAGTTACATGGATTATCATGGCGGTACTTGTACTTTTATGCGTGATATTTGTAAGAAACTTAAGTGTAGAAAACCCAAGCAAAAAGCAGCAGGTGTTAGAGATACTGGTTGGCAAGCTTCATGATTTCTTCTATGGATTATTAGGAGAGCATGGAAAGAGATATATTCCATATCTGATGACGGTAATCATATATATTGGAATTTCCAATCTCATAGGTTACTTCGGATTTAAGCCACCAACGAAAGACATGAATGTAACTTTAGGCTTATCTATTATGAGTATAATACTGATAGAATATGCCGGCATACACAGAAAGGGAGCAAAAGGATGGCTGAAAAGCTTTGTACAGCCTTTGCCTATATTGCTACCTATAAATATACTTGAGCTTTTTATTAAGCCGTTATCTCTTTGTATGCGTCTTTTTGGAAATGTATTAGGTGCATTTGTTATTATGGAGTTAATAAAAATATTGATTCCTGTTGTTGTACCTATTCCATTCAGCTTGTATTTTGACTTGTTTGACGGGCTTATACAGGCATATGTATTTGTATTTTTGACTTCACTTTTTATAAAAGAAGCCATAGAGGTAGAGGAAGGCTGAGACACATTGCATATAAGACAGCTTGAATACACCTAAAAAACAATTTAGAAAAACGGAGGATATTATTATGACATTATTAGCAATCGGAGCAGCAATCGCAGTATTTACAGGTATCGGAGCAGGTATTGGTATCGGACTTGCCACAGCAAAATCAGCAGATGCTATAGCAAGACAGCCTGAAGCATCAGGAAAGATTCAGACAGCATTACTTCTTGGATGTGCACTTGCAGAGGCAACAGCTATCTATGGTTTCGTTATAGCATTATTACTTGTATTAAAGCTGTAATTAAAATTCATACCGTACATAAACAGGCAGGTACATCCCATAGGAGGAATGAAATATGCTTAAATTAGGTTGGGATCTTGTATTTACTATTATAAATCTTGTTGTGCTTTTTTTACTTATGAGAAAGTTTCTTTACAAGCCTGTTATGGGCATTATGGAAAAGAGACAGGCTATGATAGATGACCAGTTTAAGAGTGCAAAGGAAGCAGAGGAAAAAGCAAACGCATTAAAGGCCCAGTGGGAAGAAAATATGACTACTGTGGAGGCTGAGAAAACAAGAATACTGGACGAGGCTGCCGGAAAGGCAAAGGCTGAGTACAACAGAATAATATCAAATGCCAATGCTGAAGCCGGAAATATTATAGACAATGCCAATAAGAAGATTGCGGCAGAAAAGGAAAAGACTATCCGTGATGTGGAGAGTCAGGTTGCAAACATAGCTATGCTTGCTGCTGCCAAGATAGTAAATGATAAGAGTAAGGAATTAAATAACAGTGCTATATATGATGACTTTTTGGCAAAAACAGAGAAAAAGAACTAAAGGGGGATGTTGACATATGACCCGTATATCACAAAATTATGCAAGGGTTTTATATGAATTAGGCATTTCCGATGAGGTTATAGAGGAAGTTAAGGAGCTTAGCAAGGTAGATGAGCTTATAAGCTCCCTTGCCAGTCCTGTAGTGTCTAAAAAGGCAAAGCATAATATAGTAGACAAAGTATTTCCAAAGGAAATGCATAATTTTATGAAGGTTCTTTGTGATTATGACAGCGTAGGCTGTATCGGAGATATACTTAAGGCATATGATGAATATGTAAATGAACAGGAAGGCTGTGTAGAGGCAGAGCTTATCTGTGTAGAAGCTCCGGATACAGAACAGAAGCAGAGAATAGAGCAGTTTTTAATGAGTGAATATGGAAAGAAAAAGGTAAAGCTACTCATCAATAAAGATGAAAGCCTGATTGGCGGCTTTATACTAAAGGTTTGCGATATGGAATACGACTGGAGTATGAAAGGACGTATAGCACAGCTGGCAGACCATTTGAAAAACGTATAAACTTAAAATTAAACAGATGGAAGGTGAGTAAGGTGAGTGCGATTAATTCTGAAGAAATTATATCCATTCTGAAAACTGAAATAGAAAACTACGAGATTCATACAAAAGCAAATGAGGTAGGTACAGTTATCTGGGTAGGTGACGGAATAGTTACGGTATATGGTATTGACCACGCTATGTATGGAGAAATCGTTATTTTTGAAAACGGTGTCAAGGGTATGGTACAGGATATCAGAAGAAATGAAATCGGTTGTATTCTCTTTGGCAAGGATACAGGAATAAAGGAAGGAACAAAGGTTACACGTACAGGTAAAAAAGCAGGAATACCTGTAGGGGATGCTTTTGTCGGAAGAATAATAGATGCACTTGGTGCGCCTATAGATGGTAAAGGTGAGATATCTTCCGCAGATTATCGTCCTATAGAAAATGACGCACCGGGAATAGTAGACAGAAAGTCAGTAACCGAGCCTATGGAAACAGGTATACTGGCTATAGACTCTATGTTCCCTATAGGAAGAGGACAGAGAGAGCTTATTATCGGAGACAGACAGACAGGTAAAACATCAATAGCAACAGACACCATAATTAACCAGAAGGGCAAGGATGTTATCTGTATATATGTAGCTATCGGACAGAAGGCTTCTACTGTTGCAAAGATAGTAAATACATTAACTAAGCATGGTGCAATGGATTATACTATCATAGTTTCGGCAACAGCCAGTGATCCGGCACCATTACAGTATATTGCCCCATATTCAGGCACAGCCCTGGCTGAATATTTTATGTATCAGGGAAAAGATGTACTTATAGTATATGATGACCTGAGCAAGCATGCAGTGGCATACAGGGCATTATCATTACTTCTTGAGCGTTCACCGGGACGTGAGGCTTATCCGGGAGATGTATTTTACCTTCATTCAAGACTTCTTGAAAGGTCAAGCAGGTTAAACGATGCATTAGGAGGCGGATCAATAACTGCACTTCCTATTATAGAGACACAGGCGGGAGATGTATCGGCATATATTCCTACAAATGTCATCTCTATTACTGACGGACAAATATTCCTTGAAAGTGATTTGTTCTTCTCGGGTATGAGACCTGCCGTAAATGTTGGTCTTTCCGTATCCAGAGTAGGTGGTGCGGCACAGACAAAGGCCATGAAGAAGGCATCAGGAAGTGTGCGTATTGATTTGGCACAGTACAGGGAAATGGAAGTATTTACCCAGTTCAGCTCAGACCTTGACGAAAGTACAAAAGAGCAGCTCCAATACGGAAAAGGACTTATGGAGCTTTTAAAGCAGCCGTTATGTAAGCCGCTCAGTCTTTATGAGCAGGTTATAACACTTGTACTTGCTACAGGCAAGGTATTCTTGCATACGGAAGTAAAGAAAATAAAAGAGACACAGGCAAAAATACTTGCATACTTTGAGGAAAGTCATAAGGATATAGTAGATGAGATAGAAAATACAAAGGTGCTTAGTGATGAACTGAAAGCAAGAATATTAGAGGCAGGAAAAGCATACATGGAGGCATAAGCTATGGCAAATGCAAGAGAAATTCAAAGTAGAATAAAGAGTATTCAGGATACAATGAAGATTACAAATGCCATGTATATGATTTCTACTACAAAGCTTAGAAAGGCAAAAGAAAAGCTGGAGAATGTTGAACCATACTTTTTCAGGCTTGAAAATGCCATGGCAAGAATACTTCGCCATATGCCGGACATAGAGCATAAGTATTTTAAGGATACATCAAGCATACCTCATGAAAAGCTTAAGGTTGGTTATATCGTTGTCACGGCAGATAAGGGTATGGCAGGTGCCTATAACCACAATGTCATAAAAAAGGCAGAGCAGCTTATGGCTGAAAATCCAAGCGGAAAGCTTTACGTTGTAGGACAGATGGGACTTCATTATTTTGAAAAAAAAGGAATAAATGTAAGTACGGTGTTCAGCTATACGGCACAGGATCCAAACCTTAACCGTGCAAGAAATATTGCGGAGTATGTTATAGAAAGATACAAGGAAGACAGGCTTGACGAGGTGTATATTATTTTTACACGTATGGTCAGCGCTGCGGCAGTAGAAACAGAGGTACAGCAGCTTCTCCCATTAAAAAAGCATGATTTCCAAAAGGAATCAGCAGCTATTCCGGCAGGCATCTTTTCAAATGAAGAAATGGCATTATATCCGTCTCCGGAAAAAGTTGTAAGCAGTATCGGAAGAGGATTTGTAGCAGGATATATATATGGAGCACTTGTAGAGTCCTTTGCCAGTGAGCAGAATTCAAGAGTTATGGCAATGGAGGCAGCTACAAACAGTGCAAAAGATATGCTTAAGGAATTACAGGTTATATATAACAGAGCAAGACAGGCGGCCATAACTCAGGAAATTACTGAGGTTATAGGCGGTGCCAAGGCTCAGAAAAACAAGAAGAAAAAGTAGGAAGGAGGTCTTAAAAAAGATGGTTAAAGGAAATATTGTACAGGTTATGGGACCTGTAGTAGACGTAGAATTTGCAGATAATCAGGACTTACCATTTATTAAGGACGCTCTTACGGTAGATAATAATGGCAGGAAATGCGTTATGGAGGTTGCACAGCATCTTGGAAACAATGTAGTTCGCTGTATTATGCTTTCTTCCAGCGAGGGACTTCACAGAGATATGGAGGTTATAGCCACAGGAGCAGGTATTAAGGTGCCTGTGGGAGAAAAAACTCTTGGAAGACTGTTTAATGTTTTAGGTGATACAATAGATGGAGGCGAAAGCCTTGAAGATGCAGAAAAGTGGGTTATTCACAGAGACCCTCCTACATTTGAGGATCAGAGTCCTGTAGTAGAAATACTTGAGACAGGTATAAAGGTTATCGATTTGCTTGCACCATATGCAAAGGGCGGTAAGATAGGATTATTTGGAGGTGCCGGTGTAGGAAAGACAGTTCTTATACAGGAGCTTATTACAAATATAGCTACAGAACATGGCGGATATTCAATATTCACCGGTGTAGGAGAGCGTTCAAGAGAGGGTAATGACCTTTGGAGCGAAATGAAGGAATCAGGAGTACTTGAAAAGACAGCTTTAGTGTTCGGACAGATGAATGAGCCGCCGGGAAGCCGTATGCGTGTAGCAGAGACAGGACTTACCATGGCAGAGTATTTCAGAGATGTAGAGCATCAGAATGTACTTCTTTTCATTGATAACATATTCCGTTTTGTACAGGCCGGTTCTGAGGTTTCGGCATTACTTGGACGTATGCCTTCAGCCGTAGGATATCAGCCAACCCTTGCCACTGAGGTAGGTGAGCTTCAGGAGCGTATTGCATCCACAAAGAATGGTTCCGTAACAAGTGTACAGGCTGTATATGTACCGGCAGATGACCTTACAGACCCGGCACCGGCCACTACATTTGCACATCTTGATGCTACTACGGTTCTTTCAAGAAAGGTCGTAGAACAGGGTATTTATCCTGCAGTTGATCCTCTTGAATCAAACTCACGTATACTTGAGGCAGATATAGTTGGTGAAGAGCATTATGAGACAGCAAGACGTGTACAGGAAATTCTCCAAAAGTATAAGGAATTGCAGGACATTATAGCCATACTTGGTATGGAGGAGCTTTCAGATGAGGATAAGATTACCGTATACAGAGCCAGAAAGGTACAGAGATTCCTCTCTCAGCCATTCCACGTAGCAGAGAACTTTACAGGAGTTCCGGGAAAATATGTTCCTCTTAAGGAGACTATAAGAGGCTTTAAGGCCATAGTAGACGGCGAGATGGATGAGTATCCGGAGGCAGCCTTCTTTAATGTGGGAACTATAGATGATGTTATAGAGAAAGCAAAAACATTAAGCTAATGCAGGATTTCTAAGACAGCCTGCAGATTAAAAGCATTGATAAACATCTGTTAAGCTGTCGGAAGATACTGTATTAAGGAAAGGCAGAAATATATGAGTACATTCAGACTTACAATATTAGCCAGTGACAGAGAATTTTACAATGGCCCGGCCCAGAGTCTTGTAGTACCTGTGGAGGATGGAGAAAAGGCTATTCTTGCCCACCATGAAAATATGGTTATATCTACTGATATCGGTGAACTCAGATATACTACAGGTGACGGAAAAAAGGAAGTGGCAGTAGTAGGCTATGGCTTTACACAGGTAATGAACAATCGTGTGCTTGTGCTTGTAGACAGTGCCGAGCATCCTGATGAGGTTGATGTAAAGAGAGCCATTGAGGCAGAAGAGAGAGCTATGGAGCAGCTTCGTCAGAAGCAGAGCATCAGAGAGTATAACCATTCACAGGCTTCACTGGCGAGAGCTATGTCACGACTTAAGGTTACAGGAAAATATAACAGATAAAAAAATAATTGACAAAGCTAAAAACTTTTCGTAATATAGTGTGTATCAAATAAATACACAAATGTAGTGCCAAAGAGGAGTAGCAAAACAGCACTCTTACAGAGAGGACAGTCCATCGGCTGAAAGGCAGTCCGGGAAAGCATTTTGCGAAGGTAGCTTTGAAACAGCGCATCTGAGAAAGAGTGTATAAATAATCCGATTGTATATAGACATCATATGCATCATATATACTAAGGCTATTTAACCGACAGTAGGATGTGACGGCTCGTCACCGTTAAAGGATAAGATAAGTAAAAATTAAGGTGGTACCGCGTTCATTCGCCCTTAAAAGCATAAGCGGCAGTCACCATACAGATTATGAGTCCCGTAAGCTTTTGCTTATGGGACTTTTTGAATTTACAGAAAAGCTGTTAAAGCTGAATATTTGAAGCTGAATATTTAAAGCTTAATATTTAAAGCTGAATGCTGCTGTAGTATGATGACTGACATAAAAAATTCAGGAAAGGAAGTATAACCATGAAAAAAGAACTTGAAAAAACCTATAACCCGGCGGATATAGAGGAAAGAACATACCAGAAGTGGCTAGAGAAAAAATATTTCCACGCAAAGGTAAACAGAGATAAAAAACCGTTTACCATTGTGATGCCGCCTCCAAATATAACAGGACAGCTTCATATGGGACATGCTCTTGACAATACATTGCAGGATATTATTATCCGTATGAAAAGAATGCAGGGCTATGAATCACTGTGGCTTCCGGGCACAGACCACGCATCTATAGCAACAGAGGCAAAGGTAGTAGAAAAGATAAAGGAAGAAGGCCTAACTAAAGAGGATTTAGGAAGGGAAAAATTCCTTGACAGAGTATGGGACTGGAAAAAGCAGTACGGAGGCCGTATTGTATCACAGCTTAAAAAGATAGGTTCATCATGTGACTGGGACAGAGAAAGATTTACTATGGATGAAGGCTGCAATAAGGCCGTAAAAGAAGTTTTTGTAAATCTTTACAATAAGGGCCTTATTTACAGAGGCGAAAGAATAATAAACTGGTGTCCAAAATGTCTTACATCTATCTCAGATGCGGAGGTAGAATACGAGGATCAGGCAGGACACTTCTGGCATTTAAGATACAAGCTATCAGACGGAAGCGGCTATGTAAATCTTGCCACTACAAGACCTGAGACACTTCTTGGAGATACAGCCATAGCAGTAAATCCAAATGATGAAAGATATAAGGATATAATAGGAAAAACAGTTATACTTCCTATAGTACACAGAGAGATACCTGTAGTAGCAGATGACTATGTAGAGATGGACTTTGGTACCGGTGTAGTTAAGATAACTCCTGCACATGACCCTAACGATTTTGAGGTAGGTGCAAGACATAATCTTCCTATTATTAACGTAATGACAGATGATGCTAAAATCACAGATGATTATCCAAAGTATGCCGGAATGGACAGATACGAGGCAAGAAAGGCTATAGTGGCAGATCTTGAGTCAGAGGGTGCATTAGTAAAGGTAGAGGATTATAATCATAACGTAGGTACATGTTACAGATGCGGAACAACAGTTGAGCCTAGAGTATCAAAGCAGTGGTTTGTAAAGATGAAACCACTTGCAGGGCCTGCTATAGATGCAGTAAAGAAAAATGATACACGCTTCGTACCGCCTCATTTTGAAAAGACATATTTCCACTGGCTTGAAAATATTCGTGACTGGTGTATCTCAAGACAGCTTTGGTGGGGACATCAGATACCTGCATTCTATTGTGATGACTGTGGAGAGACAGTAGTTACAAAGGAAAATAAGGCAGTATGTCCAAAGTGCGGTAAAGAAATGAGACAGGATCCTGATACACTTGATACATGGTTCTCATCAGCACTGTGGCCGTTTTCAACACTGGGATGGCCTGACAAGACAGAAGAAATGTCATATTTTTATCCTACAAATGTATTAGTAACCGGCTACGACATTATACCATTCTGGGTTATGCGTATGATGTTCTCAGGACTTGAAAACACGGGAGAAGTTCCTTTTGATACCGTACTTATACACGGACTTGTAAGAGACTCCCAGGGAAGAAAAATGAGCAAATCCCTTGGAAACGGTATAGACCCTCTTGAGGTTATAGACAAGTACGGTGCAGATGCATTAAGACTTACTCTTGTTACGGGAAATGCTCCGGGAAATGATATGAGATTTTACTGGGAGAGAGTAGAGGCCAGCAGAAACTTTGCAAATAAGGTATGGAACGCTTCAAGATTTATTATGATGAATTTTGAAAAAGCTGATGCTGCAGAAAATACAGATGTTTCATTAAGTGAGCTGACGGATGCAGATAAGTGGATACTTTCAAAGATGAACACACTTATAAAGGATGTAACTGACAATATGGAAAAATACGAGCTTGGTGTAGCAGTATCAAAGCTTTATGATTTCATATGGGAAGAATTCTGTGACTGGTATATTGAGATGGTTAAGCCGCGTCTTTATAACGAAGAGGACACTACAAAGAATGCAGCAATGTATACATTAAAAACTGTCCTTATAAATTCACTTAAGCTCCTTCATCCGTATATGCCGTTTATTACAGAGGAAATATTCTGCAATATACAGGACGGGGAAGAAAGCATAATGATATCAGACTGGCCTGTATATAAAGATGAATTTAATTTTGCAAAGGAAGAAGCTGCCATTGAAACTATAAAGACGGCAGTAAGAAATATAAGAAACCTCCGTGCGGATATGAATGTTCCGCCTTCAAGAAAAGCAAAGGTATACGTAGTCTCAGAAAACACTGACGTACAGAATATCTTTAAGGAAGGTATGGTATTCTTTGCCACACTGGGCTATGCCAGTGAAGTAGTGGTACAGTCTGATAAGACAGGTATAGATAATGATGCCGTATCTACCGTGATACCTGATGCAGTTATATATATGCCTTTTGCAGAGCTTGTAGATATAGATAAGGAAATCGAAAGACTTAAGAAGGAAAAGGAAAAGCTTACAAAAGAGCTTGCAAGAGTAGACGGAATGCTTAAAAATCCTAACTTTGTAAACAAGGCTCCTGAAGCTAAGATAAATGAAGAAAAGGAAAAACAGGCAAAATATACTCAGATGATGGCACAGGTAGAGGAAAGACTTAAGCATTTTTCATAAATAAAAAAATATAGCTTTATTTTCGTGGAAATATCTGCTATAATGATTTTATGATTGGCTGAAAAAGTCGCATTTTGTAAAATAACGTGGAAATAAGTCAAAAAATATCATAAAAGGGAGGAGGTGTTTTCATGAGCGACTATGCAGAATACGTCAGCATAAATGTAGATAATGATGAGATGAGCGCAGATATTTTTCTTGTGAGACCACCTTCAAGTGATTTTTATAATGTGCCGGATTTAGTAGAATTTGCTGCCAGTGAAGGAGTTATTTTTGGAATAAATAAATGCACATTAGAAGAAACTATAAGGCTTAAACGATGGGGAGAATATATAAAGTTTGCAGAAGGTATTAGACCGGGAGAAGCATCAAACGGATACTATGACTTTAAATTTAATATAAGCCCGTCAAAAAAACCTAAGCTAAAGCCTGATGGAAGCGTTGACTACTACAATTTAAATCTTGTAGAGATTACTGAAAAGGATGAGCTTTTAGTAGAATACATACCAAAGGTAGATGGTACGGAAGGAAGAACCGTTATGGGAGGTTATATTCCGGGAATGAAAGCTCATGATTTACCACCGCTTAGAGGAAAAGGTTTCTATTTATCAGAGGATAAAAGGCAGTATTTTGCAGAGTATGCAGGTAAGGTGGAACTTGTTATGGGACACCTTACCATTAGCAACACACACATCATAGAGGGTGATGTGGATTTATCAACAGGAAATCTTGAACTTAGAGGTGACCTTCATATAAAGGGAAATGTTAAGAGTAATATGGTAGTGAAGGCTACAGGAAATATTACAATAGACGGACTTGTGGAAGCTGCTGATATAGAGGCAGGAAAGGGCATTCTTATAAAAGGAGGAATACTTGGAGGAGAAAAAGCCACAATAAAAGCAATAGACAGTGTATTTGCACTGTTTATTGAAAGTGCTTATGTAGAATCAAATGCCTGTATACAGGCAGATTCCATAGTAAATTCCACCATTGTAGCCTATAATGACATAAATGTATTTGGAAAGACTGCATGTATTATAGGAGGAAAGCTTAAAGCAAACAGATATGTCAAGACAAAGGTCATCGGAAGTAAGAAGGGTGTGACTACACTTATAGAAGTAGGTGTTCCTAATGACTGTCAGGTTGAGAAGAAAAAGTATACCGATCAGGTAGAGGAACTTGAGGAAGAAGAGGCTAAGGTGGAGAAGCTTCTTGAAAAGCTTGTAAAAACAGGTGATGAGATGACAGAGATGTTTATCAGCACCACCAGAAGGAAGATAGAGCTTTCAGCAGAAATATACAGGTTAAAGGCACTTATAGGAGAGCTTAACACCAGAATAACTATGGGAAAGGATGCGCAGATTATCGCAGAAAAGAAGATTTTTCCGGGAGCAAGGATTTTTATAGACGGTACAAGATATGATATATCTGATGAGTTTGAAAAAATTATGTTTTTCAGAAAGATGGATAAGATAGTTTCAAAGCGTTATGATGCATCGGAGGATGAGTTTGTGACAAACAGTATGTCGCTATAAGGGTGAATTTGACGAACCATAATAGTTGAATAAAAAAATTTATATTGGTAGAATGGTAGTGTGAAAAGGTACTATGAAAAAATATGACGAGGCAGTACAATATTTATATGGTATTCCTAAATTTACAGGGAAAACCACACCTCAGAATACAAAAAAAATTCTTGAGCTTTTGGGACATCCGGAGCAGGGATTAAAAATTTTCCATGTTGCAGGTTCCAATGGAAAAGGCTCTGTATGTGCTTTTATAGACAGTATTTTAAGGGAAGCAGGTTTTCATGTAGGGCTTTTCACATCACCTCATCTTATAAAGCCGAATGAACGTATAAAGATAGATGGGATGAATGTTTCAGATGATGTATTTTTAAGTGCATTTAACAGAGTGTACGACACAATACATAATCAAAATGAAAAAACAATAATTCATCCCTCTTTTTTTGAGTTTATTTTTCTTATGGCATTACTTATTTTTAAGGAATATAACTTAACATATGTGATTCTTGAGGTAGGACTTGGGGGAAGACTTGATACTACAAATTTTATAACGGGACAGATAGTGTCAGTTATAACATCTTTAAGTCTTGAGCATACAGAAATACTTGGAGATACCATAGAACAGATAGCTATGGAAAAAGCCGGCATCATAAAGGACAATGTGCCTGTGGTATATGACAGTACGGATAAAAGAGCTTCCGGGATTATAAAGGAGACAGCAGGAAAACATAATTGTGAAGCCTGTTCTATATCAGCAGAAAATATTAATTTAATAAAAAAACACAATTATAGTGTTGATTTTTCATTAAATTGTATGTATTATGATAATGCTTGCTTTACAGTAAACTTTCCGGCTTTATATCAGACGGTTAATGCATCACTTGCCATATGTGCAGTAACTATGGCAGCAAAAAAATATAAGGATTTTGCATGCATTACACAGGAACATCTCAGGGAAGGCATAAGAAAGGCACACTGGGAAGGAAGAATGGAACATATAAAGCTGTCAGGCATAAAGTCAGATATTTATCTTGACGGAGCACACAATGTTTCCGGAATAGAAAGCTTTGTAAAGACAGTAAATGCTGCCGGACAAAATGGTGATAAATATCTTGTGTTCGGCGTGGTAAAGGAAAAAGACTACAGGCATATGATAAAGCTTCTGTTAAATGATATATCATGGAAGCATATATATGTGGCAGGTCTTGATACAAAAAGAACAGCTGACGAGGAAAATATAGCTCATATCTTTGAGGCGGAGGGAGCGTTAGATGTATCTGCATATGAATCAGCAGTTGAGGCATTTGATGCAGCATTAAAAAATCTTAAGGATAGTGACAGCCTGTATGTGGCAGGTTCACTTTATCTTATAGGAGAGATAAAAGGCTATATTGAGAAATATAAGAATTAGCAAAGAAGATGGAGGTTATAATGATAAATTTTGATGAAGAAATAAAAAAGTTTCACCCTAGTCTTGAGGTAGACGAGGCAGAAGATGCCATATATAACAATAATGTTACAGATATGACAGATATTCTTTTAGCTATGATGAAGGAAAAGGAAGAAAAGAAATAGGGAGAATCTTATGAGATGCTATAGATGTGGAAGCGTTCTGTCAGACACAGATTTCTGTAATGGCTGTGGGGCAGACGTAACGATATATAAAAAGATAATAAAGCTATCCAATACATACTATAACATAGGCTTGGAAAAGGCAAAGGTAAGGGATTTGTCGGGAGCAGCCGATGTACTTCGACGTAGTGTGCGTATGGATAAGAAAAATATACAGGCAAGAAATCTTCTCGGACTTGTATATTATGAGATGGGAGAGGTTGTAGAAGCACTTAGCCAGTGGGTAATAAGTAAAAACATTCAGCCGGAAAAAAACATAGCAGATGAATATATACAAAGCATACAGTCAAATCCCACAAAGCTTGAGTCTATGAATATGACCATAAAAAAATATAATATTGCTTTGGAGTATGCAAAGGATAACAGCGACGATTTGGCTATTATTCAGTTAAAAAAGGTAGTGAGCCTTAATCCTAAGCTGGTAAAAGCATATCAGCTTTTAGCACTTCTCTATATGAAAAAGGAGGAGTATGGAAGGGCGAAAAAGTATCTTACAAAATCACTGACTATAGATATGAAAAACACTCTCAGTACAAAATATTTAAAAGAGATAGAAAAGCTTAATCTTGTCAGTGACGCTCCTAAAAAGGAAACAGAGTCAAAGGAAAAGAAACCTTTAAGCGGAAACGATGTTATTATACCTGAAACCGGTTATAAGGATGTAAATTATGGTCTTATGCAGTTTGTTACGGTTGTTGTAGGTATACTTATAGGTGCCGCCATGGTATATTTCCTTATTACCCCTGCCAAGGAAAACAGGGCAACGTCAGAATATAAGGAAACCATAAATGAATATCAGGAAAATATATCCAAGCTGAATATAACATTAAACGAGCTGCAGAGCAATCTTGACACTCTGACTGCGGAAAATGAAAACCTAAAGGCAAGTCTTGAGGAGGCTGCAAAGGTGGAGGACATATCATCTGATTATACTGCCATACTTGAAGCAGCAGCATTATATGCAAATGATGACAAGGCAGGCTGTGCCGTAAAACTTATAAATTCCGGTGAAACAGAAGGTAAGAGTGCAGAATATGTATCACTTTATAATGCACTTAAGGAAAAAACCTTTGAAGATGCTTACAAAACCTACTATAATGCAGCATATCAGGCAGAAAATTCATCCAGATACAGTGAAGCAATAGAAGCCTTCAAAATATGCGAAAAGATACAGCCGGAAAATATAGAAATACTTTACCATCTTGGCAAAAATTATGTTAATAACAACGGAGGAACAGCCGACGATACAGCAAAAGCATATTTTAACAAGGTTGTAGAACTCTCACCAAACAGTGATTTTGCAGGCTGGTCAAGGCAGTACTTAAATTAAAATTTAATATGTTTACACTAAGGATAAGATAAGGAATATTCCTGTCTTATCCTTTTTTGTTTAATAGGGAATTTCTGAAGCGAAAAAATTCGCGAATGTAAATCTATAGGAAATATCTAAAGCGACAACATAAATTTAAAGCAGAATTGCCGCTGTCTGGCGGCACTTTATTTGGAGGTTATAATATGGAGAAACAATTGACAAGCTACAGTATTACAGATGATACCATGGTGGTAAAACTGGCTAGGGAGCTGGACCATCACAATTCAGTGCCTATAATGGAGGAAATAGACAGGCAGATATACAGCGGAAAAGTGCGAAATATTATTTTTGACTTTGAAAATACTACATTTATGGACAGCTCAGGTATAGGGGTTATACTTGGAAGACACAGGATACTGAAAAATGCAGGCGGCATTATAGCTGTAACAAATATAAATAAATCTATAGACAGGCTTCTTACCATTTCAGGTATATATAAAATAGTGGAAAAGGTAAGTGAAGTATAGATAACTGAAACATATAAGCAATGACATATTGTGTAAAGCAATAAAAAGGAACATATAAAGGAGTATAATAATTATGTATAGAAACAGAATGCACCTGGAGTTTGACAGTAAATCAGAAAATGAAAAATTTGCAAGAGTGACGGTGGCAGCATTTGCCACAAAGCTGAACCCTATACTGGAGGAACTGGCTGACTTAAAAACGGCAGTTTCAGAGGCAGTTACAAATGCCATTGTACATGGATATAATGAGGGAGAGGGTACGGTATATCTTGATTGTGTCATAGAGGATAGAACCATTACAGTGACAGTGGAGGACAAGGGTATAGGCATACCGGATGTGGAAAAGGCAAAGGAGCCGTTGTACACCACAAAGCCTGAGCAGGACAGGTCAGGAATGGGCTTTATGTTTATGGAGGTCTTTATGGACGAGGTATATGTAGAGTCAAAGGTTGGTGAAGGCACAAAAGTCATTATGAAAAAGAAAATAGGTGAAGCTTAGGAGCAGTAAATCATGGAAACCATTGAACTTTTAAAAAAAGCACACAATGGGGATAAGGAGGCCAGAGATTTACTGGTTTCAGACAACGTAGGATTAATTTGGAGCGTAGTCAAAAGATTTAGCGGCAGAGGTCATGATATGGAGGACTTGTTTCAGATAGGCTGCATAGGTATGATGAAGGCTATCGACAAATTCGATTTTTCATATGATGTGAAATTCAGCACATATGCTGTTCCGATGATAAGCGGTGAGATAAAAAGATTTTTAAGAGATGACGGCATGATAAAGGTATCAAGAAGCATAAAAGAAAACGGCTGGAAAGTAATGAGGGCAGGAG
Source organism: uncultured Roseburia sp. (assembly GCA_945928585.1). Lineage (GTDB taxonomy): Bacteria > Bacillota > Clostridia > Lachnospirales > Lachnospiraceae > CAG-303. The sequence goes on from CAMENQ010000003.1 coordinate 17,580, forward strand.
AAGCCTTTGCGAATGAGATGGGCAGGGATGCCACTATAGAAGAGCTTGCCGCCGCTACGGAGCTGACAGTTGAAGAAGTTGTTATGGCACTTGATGCAGGAGCGGAGGTTGAGTCCATTTACAAGTCCGTATACCAGAATGACGGCAATGAAATATATCTGGTGGACAGGCTTGTAAGGGAAAAAGATGAAAATGAGGAACTTTTAAACCATCTTATGTTAAATGAAATGCTTGATGGTTTAGGTGAAAAGGAAAGACAGCTTATATCTTTAAGGTATTTTCAGGACAAAACACAGATGGATGTGGCGAAGGTCATGGGAATAAGTCAGGTACAGGTCAGCAGAATGGAAAAAAAGATACTTTTAAGGTTGCGGAATAATCTGGAGTGATATAATATAATAATTAAGAAAAAGGTTTTGGAGAATTACATTGCAGGCTGTTGAAGACGTAATCATAAAAGGAAAGAGGGTACTATATGAGAAAAATTATTTTTATGGGAATAAGCTTTTGTATGGCAATAATAATGGGAGGCTGTAAAAGTGAAAATGAAGAAACAACAGACATAGCCCATAAGGAGCATTTAGATGGAAAAGTAATAGAAGTAAGGGATGACAATGAAATATTACTGGAAATAACCGAAGAACAGAGCGGTTATAAGAAAGGTGATACTGTATTGATTGGATATACAGAATATACATGGAGCAATCCAGAAGATACAGGGGGAAAAAAGTACAATGCAACACCAAAGATAAACGATTTAGTAGTGGTTGGCTATTGGAAATACGAAGTCGAAAAAAAGGAAGGCTATGATTATATACCAAATCAAAATGTAGAGAAATTTCAGAGAAATCTTTTCGGAAAAGTATTAGAAGTAAGGGATGATAATGAAATAGTAATAGAGGTTACAAAAAAGCAGGAGGAATACAGTATAGGTGATAAAATTCTTGTCAGCTATAAAGAATATTACTGGATAGATACGGACGATATTAATGTAACCAAAAGTGAAAAGGTTCCTGTATATAACGATAGTGTAGAGTTTGGTTATTGGCAGGAAAATGTGTCGGAAAAGGATGGGTATGTTTATATGTCGGATATTTATGTTCGTGAAATATTTGGGAATAGTCCTTCATTGTCGTAGTACCGAAGTGTTGAAACAGGTAAATTAAACATCTCTGAAATCTGACCAATTGTATACATAAAAACCTCTCTTAAAAAATTAACAAAAAAATACTTGACCTAAAGTTAGGTTTAGGTATTAACATATAATCAGAATAACAAAAAAATGACTTTATGTTAAGAGAAAGGAGCAGATTATGTTAGGAAATTTTACTTATTGTAATCCGACAAAGTTATATTTTGGAGAGGATTCTCTTTTGAATTTGAGTACTGAACTTAAAAAATATGGACAGAATGTAGTGCTTATATACGGAGGCGGTTCTATCAGGAAAAATGGAATCTATGATGAAGTAATGGCTATTCTAAAAAAAGAGGGAAAGAATGTTGCAGAGATTGCAGGTGTAATGCCAAATCCAACCCTTGAAAAACTGTATGAAGGTGTAGCGATAGCAAGAAACCATAAAGCTGACCTGCTGCTTGCGGTTGGTGGCGGTTCTGTATGTGATTATGCCAAGGCAGTTTCCGTATCTGTTAATTGTGACGAAGACCCTTGGGAAAAGTATTTTGTAAAATTTGAGGAACCTGCCTGTGAGATAATTCCTGTAGGCTGTGTGCTGACAATGGTAGGCACCGGTTCTGAGATGAATGCAGGGGCAGTAATTACCAACCATGATGCAAAGCTGAAAATAGGTCATGTTTTTGCAGATGAGAAGATTATGCCTAAATTCTCTATTTTAAATCCAAAATACACAATGACGATTCCTCATTATCAGATGGTTTCAGGAATTTATGATATTTTTAACCATATATGTGAGCAGTACTTCTCCGGAGAAGATGATAATACAAGTGATTATATCAGTGAAGGACTGATGAAGTCACTAATACATTCAAGCCGTATTGCTAATAAGAATCCACAGGATTATGAAGCAAGGAGCAATATTATGTGGTCTGCAACATGGGCGCTTAACACATTGGTTGCCAAAGCAAAGTCAACAGACTGGATGGTACATATGCTTGGTCAGGCCGTGGGAGCGTGTACAGATGCAACACATGGTATGACACTGGCTGCAGTTTCACTGCCATATTATAAGCATATTATGCCTTACGGACTTGAGAAATTTGTCCGTTTTGCAAAAAATGTATGGGATGTTGATGTGACAGGAAAGACTGATGAACAGATTGCATCCGAAGGTCTTTCCGCAATGGAAAGCTGGATGAAGGAGCTTGGTCTTGTGATGAATATTACCGAACTTGGAGCAACAGAGGATATGGTTTCGGATCTTGTGAAGGCTACGATAGTTATGACCGATGGTTATAAGGTTCTTGATGCAGATGAGATTGAACAGATTTTCAGGGAAAGTTTCTAAAAAATTAAGGAGGTTGATTTGGTGAACAGGAAGGTTGTAGTTATTTCAACAAGTATAAGAGCAAACAGCAATTCTTTCCAAGTTCTTTCATTTCCCAAATGACAAGGCGGCAGAAATTGCATTTAAAACGGTAAAGGATTTTTTGAAAAACAGTGATAATATGGAACATGTCATTTTTAATGTCTTTAAGGATAATGACAGAGAAATTTACGAAAGAATATTAGGACTGAATTAACTGATTCAGCCCTAATATTTGCATTTCTTTGTGCAGAGAAGAAATATCATTTTTTTGTATATCGTAATCTAATCCATTCTGAAATGTCCGCATCCGCTTCTCTGGCAAGAGACTCCTGTTCAGGATTTATCACATCTGACATATCAACTGAATCTTCAGTTATCCCTTCGGGATTATTGGACTCAATAAAACTATGAACTGCATTCTCATACTCTATCACTTCCAATTCTAATCCTGCAGATTCCATATCTTTCACAAAATTTTTTGATTTTTCCTATTGTTATGCAAATTGGCTGTTATACAGCATTGCATATTTTCCGTTCAGTTCCATGAGGCTGTCGTGATTTCCGACTTCCTTGATATCGCCATTTTCCATATAGAGAATCATGTCTGCATCCTTGATTGTAGAAAGACGATGGGCGATGACAAAACTGGTTCTGCCCTTCATAAGCTGTGCCATTGCCTGCTGAATTTTCTGCTCAGTATGGGTATCCACATTACTTGTAGCTTCATCCAATATCATTATTTCGGGATTGGATGCCATTGCCCTTGCAATCGTCAATAGCTGGCGCTCGCCTTGTGAAATATTTTCTGCACCCTTGGAAAGTTCCATATCATATGCCCCTGGCATAGTACGGATAAATCCATCCGCACAGGCGGCTTTAGACGCAGCAACTATTTCGTTCTCTGTCAACCCATCACGGCTATACGCAAGATTTTCCATAATGCTGCCTTCAAACAGCCATGTGTCCTGCAATACCATTCCGAAATGATTTCTAAGTTCCTTCCTCGTCATTTCCTTCGTGTTCACACCATCCACCAGAATTTCACCGGAGTTTATCTCATAAAAGCGCATCAGCAGGTTGATGAGTGTTGTTTTACCTGCGCCTGTAGGACCGACAATTGCAACCTTTTGTCCGGGCTCTACAGTAACATTGCCGACCGTCATTCTGCCGGATAAGACAAACAAACAGCCAATAACGGCACTGAAAGCATAACCCACATTATTAACAAGAGAAGTAATCGGACTAATTTTACCGGATGCGATTTCCGCACTTTGGGAACTGTTCTGTAATTTACGGTTCAATTCTTCAAATTCGCGTTTTGCCCGTTCCTGATAATTAAATGTCTGCACTACGGACTGACCATTATACATTTCCTCAATAAATCCGTTCATTTTTCCCAAAAGTTCCTGCTGATTTCCAAAATGCTTCGCGCTGGATTTCATAACACCGAGAGCTGCAATCGGTGATAGTGGAACCATAACAATGGTTAGCAATGTTAGCCATGGGTTAATCCGTAACATCATTAGAAGGATTCCAACAGCCGTAATTACCTGCGTTACAATCTGTGTCAGAAGGTGAATACATCGTTTTTGAACACGGTCCGTTTGATTATGAAACGGAGAATCGAAGTGTGGAAGCGAAAATTGAAGCTGCAATGAAAGAGTTTGATTATGATGCAAGCGGATACAAGCCGGATTTAACACCCGGGAGAGTTTTCTATTTCTATCATGACCCTAAGCGGTTTTTCAAATATGTCAGACCGGTAATCAGGAAATGAAAAATTAGCGAGGCAGATGGGGTGTAAGTTATCTGCCTCGCTGTTTTGAGGATTATCTATTTTCTGACAACCCCATTTTACTACAGATATTTACTCAGTTTCATTAAATATGATATCAAGCATTTTTCGCGGTGTTACAATAAATGTTTCAACAGGGAAATGCTTAATATTTCCTGTGACCAAATATGCTTCTTCTGTTTTTCGCTCTTCAAGAACTACCTCGTAGAAAACTCTGTCTTTAGGATCAGGAAGTATGATATCAAGCATTTCAGCTTCAATACTAATTCCTCTGTCTCCCATACTTTCAATAACATCATTTACAATTTCTTTTGTTAAATGAAATTTCGGACGGGAGAGAACTTCTCGATATTCTTTCAGAATTTCCGAATTATATAATGGTACAATCAGACCATCAAAAACAAGTTCCATTATATTTCCGGGAACGGAATTCCATTTGAGCATTGCCGACACGAGTACATTTGTATCAATGACTGCATAATATTTCAAGCCGACCACCTACTTTCTTGTTTCAGCAATCTCCGCATTGATTTCATCCAGTGTCATATCAGAAAGGCCGTTTTCTTCGGCAATTCGGCTGGCAGATTTCATTGCTCTGATTGCTTTGTTTTCAGATAAATCATTCAGATTCATGCTAAATGGAATACCGTTTTCCTGAATCAACCTTGAAATACACATTCTCATATAAGTTTGCAAATCAATACCGAGTTTTTCGCAAATGCTGATTGCCTTTATTTTTGAGGTTTCTTCTGTACGGAATTGGACTAATGAATTTGCCATAATAACATCTCCTTTCTACTATCATT
>CAMENQ010000004.1 GCA_945928585.1 uncultured Roseburia sp.
GAAATGCATACATAAAATATGCTATAACATGACCATATATTGTGACAGAACTAATATCTAAAAAAAGTATTGAAAATATAAGGCTTATACATAAGAACCTTTTATTCTTATTCTTCTGTTTAATACTTCCAACTATCAATATTACCGGTATTGAATAATACATTACAAATCCAACAATACCCATACTAACCAAAATTTCCAAATAATTATTATGGCAATAATATCCGTAACCCGCCAATGAAGCAAATGCATTCCATCCCCACCCTAATATAGGTTTTTGAGTAAACATTCTCCATGCATCTCCCATCATCTCTACTCGTTTTGTTGTAGATTCATCTATAATTGCCGACTCCGGCAATACAGCATCAGGAACTATTCCCAATTCATTCAGCGCATCCAAAATTCTATATCCCATAACATTATACAGCAATGGTATTTTAAAAACAGCAATTCCTATTATCAACAATACAACTGCAAATATTGCAAAATTACGTATACTTTTTAAGCCTATCCGGAAGAAATAGAATATCATAGGTATAACAATCAATATTAATCCTTTTTTTGATCCACTCAAAAAGGTTACTATTATTTGCATCACATAAACATATACCAACCTAAATTTTTTTTCTATAAAAACTAAGTAAAATGTAACAATAGCTAATATGCCAAAGAAATATGCTATTGTAGTTGCATTAATTCCAGATATCAAGCCAAACCTGTATCTTATATATCCTTTTGTTATTTCAGAATAATTAAGTACAAATGTTGGCAGTTCCTGAATAGCTATATAAATAATGCTTATCACTGATGTACATTCTACAACATATCCAACAAAATCATAAATTCCTGTTCTATTATTTTTCATAAAATAATAGATAGATATAACGCATACACACATAAGCAAAAAATATTTTACGCTAAATCCACCCTTATATGGAGATATCGTACTATTAATCATTAGCAGCAAAAATACAAGCACAAGCCATAAATCATATATGTCCAGCAGTGCTTTTTTTTCTGTTATCAGCATATAAATAACATATCCAAAGCTTATTATTGCTATACACATATATATAATTACTGTGTTGCTGCTTGTTAAGCATATGCTGGAAAAAAGCAGCAACGAAGTAAGAGCTGCCGGAATATATTTCTTATAGTCTATATCCTTCAAAAAAAAACGCATATTTTTCCTCCTATATCTGCCGCTATTGCTTAGCAATGTGATTAATGTAATTCCCCCAATCTGTAAATATCTTTTCCTTTGAATGAGATTTACATATTTCCTTCTCCTTAAGACACATATCTATATCGTACTTGTCTAAAAGCTGTGACATATATTCCTTTAATTGTTCTATATCATCGTTTTTAAACAGATATCCGTTTTCACCATTTTTTATGAGTTCTCTCGGTCCTCCGCACGGACAATCCGAGCATATTACAGGTATACCCAGACACATGGCCTCTATTAATGCATTTGGCATTCCTTCATAATTAGATGTCATTACAAATAACCTTGAACCGTAAATTCTGTCCAGAACATCCTTATAGGTTCCCTTTAAAATAATTCTCTTTTCCATGCCAAGCTCTTTTATAAGACTCTCCAAATCAGCTTTTAAAGGTCCATCACCATATATCTCTAAAGTATAATCCTTATAATTATCGCTTATTTCTGCAAACGCTTTTATAAGCAGCCTTTGATTCTTCTGCGGATTTAACCGTCCTACGGTAACAACTCTGTTATCCGGATTTTCTACTATATCATAATCGTCATATTTTATATATGTAGGATTATGTATAACTATAGATTTTTCCTTAATTCTGTCAGTAAAATAATCCCGAGCGTCTCTTGTTTGAAAAACAATACCATCTATATGCTTAACAAGAATTTTCCTCATAAATTTTGCTGCTTTTCCATATTCTCTATCCGGATCATTTCTCTCTGAATATATAGCTTTAATATTTTTCATAATTATTGATGGCAAAGCATAAAACAACGGATGAAGAAAAAAGCTAATAATAATATCCGGCTTGTATTTTTTTATCATACGCCTTGTATTGGCATATATTTGAAAATGTGTATATAGCTTACTTTTCTTTATTACTTCATTTCCCTCATACTTAACCTTATCCGATATATCATATGCCTTGTCATCACCCTCAACAGATGCCAACACTACATCATATTCCTTCTCTGCCAACCAATTTGCTAAATTAACTATTGATTTTTCAGCTCCCCCAAACACATTGCCGCCTTTATTTTTACCAAGACATGCTAATAATAATATCCTCATTTTGCCTCCATCTATTATTTGCAAGCAGCTAAATAAAAATCAACTAATTTAACTGCCTCAAATTTTATATCATATCCCTTTTCTTTAACTATCTCCGTTGTATTTCTATTTTCCGCAGGCTTTATATCAATTATTTTATCTGCCCACTCTTTACTGCTTCTATGTAATGATATATATATGGCTTCAACAAGTCCTGCTTCTTTTGTTATAGTGTCACTAAATACACAGGGAAGTCCTGCTGCCTGTGCCTCTACACCAGCTAACGATAATCCCTCATATATTGAAGGCTGTGCAAAAATATCCATTGAACTGTATATATTGCATACATCTGTTCTTTTTCCGCCAAATACAATATTATTCTCAAGACCAAGCATTTTGCTTTTATCTCTTAGCTTTTGCTCCAGAGACCCCTCACCAATTAATAATAGCTTGTAATTTTTGTTTCTTTTTATCAGCTCCTCTAATATTTCCAATAGGAATCCTTGATTTTTGGTTTCCTCCAATCTTCCCACTGTTCCTATAACAATATCTGTCTCATTTATGCCAAACAATTCTCTGTACTTTTTTCGATTTTCTTCGCTGTATTTGTATTTGTCCACATCAATAGCATTATGAACCAATTTATATTTTTTTTCTTCAACCACTGTTTTTCCATAATATTGAACAGCAGCTTCCTCGGAGCATGCTACCTTGTAATCACACATTTTCTTTGAGAAGAAGCATAATACTCTGTTTCTAAATGCTGATTTTTTGGTCTCTCCAAACTTTGTGGAATGAACATGTATAATTGCAGCAGAAACACCATTCTTTTTAGCTGCGGGTATAAACAATGGTGCAAGGAATACCTCATGTATATGTAACACATTATATTCACTCTTATGCTGTCTGAAAAACTCATGTATCTCTTTTCTGCAGCCCAAGGAAATACCCGGTCTGTTTATTTTATATATTCTGCCTCCCAAGGAGGTTATCTCATCCCTAAAGGTATTTGTCTCAAATTCATCAAAATATAAAAAATCAAACTGTATTTTATTTCTGTCAATATTCCTGTAATAATTCATTATTACATTCATTATTCCGTTACTGACACGTATATTTGACACAAGGTGTAATACTCTCATACTAATTTATCCCCTAAATCACTTTATTTTAAATACCTTTAAAAAGCCCCAATATGCAACATGAAAGCTTGACCTAAGTACACCAAGATGTTCTATTTCACGGTACAACTTCCAATGATATTTAACTAAACTAAACTTATTACTTGATATTGAATTGTTTCTTATCCTGTATTCCATAAGTATCTCATTTAGTCCATATATATATTGTTCTTTTTTTAACATCTGCAACCACAATGCATCATCATTTCTTTTTCTAATATCCGGTACCTTGAATTTCCCCATACTGTCTACATTATAAACAACCGTGGAATTACCTACCGGACAATCTAATAACAGACGATTATAATTTGTTTTAGGAATACACTTAATTACCTTTCCTAATTTATTGTTTTTTTCATCTATCTGTTCATATGAAGTGCATGAAAAATTAATATTATTCTTTTCCATAAACTTCAACTGCTTCTCAAGCTTATTACTAATCCACAAATCGTCACTATCAAGAAACGCCATATAATTTCCTTTCGCTATTTCCATTGCCTTTGTTCTTGCTACAGCAGCTCCTGAATTATGCTCTAACTTGTAATATTTTATACGGTTATCCGAAGCAGCATATTTTTTTACAATCTCCTCTGTATTATCAGTTGACATATCATCTACTATAATCATCTCCCAGTTAGCATACGTCTGGTCTATTACTGATTTTATAGTGTCTTCTATATAAGCTCCACAATTATACGTTGGAGTTATCACTGATACCAATTTATTCATAATCATTGTCCTCGCTGTATGTTTTTTACATTTCCAATTTAAAAAACCGCCTTTATTGTCTTAAATAAAATCTTTATTTCCTTTAAGAAACTAAATTCTCTGATTCCTTTAAGGTTCCATACCATTTTTCCCGGTAGCACCTCTTTGACATAAACTTCATCTACATTAGCTGCGTCGCTTAATAATTTATCCTCATCCTTGTACTCAATACTTGCCTCAGACGTTACACCAGCCGGAAGCAAAAGTGTTGCATACATCTCCGGTACATACTGCTTCACATATCTTGGTACTTCCGGTCTTGTTCCCACAAAACTCATCTCCCCCTTAAATATATTTATAAGTTGTGGCAATTCATCTAGTCTGACCTTACGAATTTTCTCTCCAACTCTTGTAACTCTCATATCATTTTGTGAGGTTACCTGACTGCCCAATGCTTCTGCGTTCTCCACCATTGTTCTAAACTTAAATATCTTAAACTGCCTGCCATAGGTTGTTATTCTTACCTGCCTGAAAAAAACCGGACCTTTACTGTCCAGTTTAATCCATATAGAAAGAATAATTATTACCGGTGAAAGTAGGATAAATAAAACCATCGACATCAGCACATCAAATATTCGTTTTAAAATCAGGCTAAGTTTCTTCTTTGACAGGCTGTCATAGTATGGTTTTACTTCTTCACTTCTCATATAATCAGGCAACTTATCCCATGACTTAAGCATCATGTACCTGTTACCTCCTTAACCGCTGTCTCAAATACTTCTATTACATACCTTATATCATCGTCGGAAAGCTTTGTATTTAACGGAAGTGAAATTTCATTTTCGTATTGTCTGTATGCATTAGGATAATCTTTTATATCAAATCCTATTTGTTTATAAGCAGTCATCATTGGAAGCGGCTTGTAATGAACATTTGTTGCCACACCCTTCTCTGCCATATTATTTATTATTCCGTTTCTCTTTTCATTATCAATTCCGGGAATTCTTGTAAGATATAAGTGTCCACTTGAGACATTTCCATCTGCAAAATGAACAAGTCTATTCACTCCCAACTTGTTACATACCGCATCATAGCTTTCTATAATCTCTTTTCTTCTGTCAAGCAGTTCTTTATATCTGTCAAGCTGTATCATCCCGATTGATGCCATAATATCTGTCATATTACATTTGTAACCTGTTGATACTATATCATATTCCCATGCTCCAAGCTTAGTTTTCGCCAAGGCATCTTTTGATTGGCCATGAAGTGAATACAGCATAAACTGCTTATATAATTCATCTTCATCTACTCCTTCTATATGTTTCCAGGTAAGTGCTCCACCTTCTGCAGTGGTAAGATTTTTTACTGCATGGAATGAAAAACTTGTAAAGTCTGCCACACTTCCTGCCTTCTTTCCATTTTTTGATGCACCAAAGGCATGAGCACCATCTGCAACTATAATAATTCTGCCAATGGCTTTTTGTATATCATTTGATGGTTTAAATATGTTTTTCTTCCGCTCGACTATATCAAATATTCTGTCATAGTCGCACATAACTCCGCCTATATCTACAGGTATTATAACCTTCGTTTTTTCTGTTATGGCATTTTCCAGTGCATCATAATCCATCTGAAAAGACTCTTTAGCCGTATCCACCAAGACAAGTTTCGCCCCAATATGACATACCGGACTTGCTGAAGCTGTATATGTGTATGCACTTGTAATTACTTCATCACCATCCCCTATTCCAAGCACTCTTAATATTCCCTCCAAGCATGCTGTCGCAGAATTTAAACATACTGCTTTATCAACGTCACAATATGCTGCTATTCTTTTCTCAAATTCCTTAGTTCTTGGTCCTGTTGTAATCCATCCTGATTTTAATGCCTCAGCAACTGCATTAACCTCCTTATCGGTGATATCCGGTGGAGAAAATGGTATATTTCTTAATTCATCCATTTTATATATTTACTTCCTTTCAGTCTGTCTGACTATATTTTTATTTTTAATTTTTCTCAACATAGGTAGGAACTAACTTTTTTACTGCTTCCTTTATATCTTCGTCATCTCTTTCACATATGTTCTTGAGTTCTGAGAGATCTCTCATAAATTTCTCATAGTCCATCTCTATAGGTCGTCCTATGTGTATCAAATGATTTTGTGTTTCTTTAAGCCCTTCTTCCTTCATGAGCATTTCTTCATAAAGCTTTTCTCCCGGTCTCAGACCTGTGTATTCTATCTTTATATCTATATCCGGTTCAAGCCCCGACAACCTAATAAGGTTTCTCGCTAATGTATCAATCTTTACAGGTTCTCCCATATCCAGGACAAAAATTTCTCCTCCCTTAGCATATGTTTCCGCCTGAAGTACAAGAGATACCGCCTCCGGTATAGTCATAAAATACCTTACAATATCTTTATGTGTTACAGTCACAGGGCCTCCCTCCGCTATCTGCTTTTTAAAAAGCGGAATAACTGAGCCATTGCTTCCTAATACATTTCCAAATCTTACCGCCACATATTCTGTGTCAAACTGTGTATTCATACACTGTACTATCATTTCACACAATCTTTTTGAGGCTCCCATAATATTAGTTGGATTAACCGCCTTATCTGTAGAGATAAGAACAAATCTTTTAGCTCCGTATCTTCCTGCTGCCGAGGCAGTTTTATATGTTCCAAATACATTATTCTTTATAGCTTCGTTTGGACTATCCTCCATCAGTGGCACATGTTTGTGTGCTGCTGCATGAAAGACAATTTCAGGCTTGTACTGTTTAAAAATACCTTCTATTCTGTGAGTATTTCTTACTGAACCTATAAGCACCTTTAAATTAAGCTTATCACCATATTTACGCTTAAGCTCCTGCTGTATGTCATATGCATTATTCTCATATATATCAAGTATAATAAGCTGCTTGGGATTATATGCTGCAATCTGTCTACACAATTCACTTCCTATAGAGCCACCTCCCCCTGTAACCAGCACTATCTTATTTTCTATACTGTCATTAATTTCTGTCATATCAACTTGTACTGTGTCTCTGCCCAAAAGGTCTTCTATCTGAACTTCCTTAAATTTAGATATGGATACATCCCCATTTACCAGTTGATATATTCCCGGAAGTTTCATTACTTTTTTTCCGGTTTCATTACATATGGTAAGTATTTCTTTTAGTTCCCTTGCTGCAACTGATGGCATCGCAACATATATTTCATCTATGTCATATCTTTTAACAAGCTTAGGTATATCGTGACGAGCACCACATATCTCTATGCCTTGAAGATATTTTCCATGTTTTGTATAGTTATCATCCACAAAACAACGAACTTTTTTTCTTAAAAAATCGGATGTTTTTATTTCCTTTGCAAGAAGCAGTCCTGCCTGACCTGCGCCTACTATCATTACATTAGTATTTACACTTATTCTGCTACTTTTTATCATTCGAAGCAGTCTATATCCAAACCTAAGTCCCAAAAGACATCCAAACAAAAGTATACTGTAAATAATCGAATAACTTTTAGGCATATTCATTCCGAATACATAATATACAAATAACACTTGTATTAAAAATGATGTAATAACCGCTTTTATAATATTAATAAACTCTGCAACACTTGCATAGCTCCAAACACTTTTATATAGCTTGCAGAACCATAATACAGTCATTATAGCAATGGTATTAAAAGCCGCATATTTTGCAATATTGTCCAAATACTCATATGGAATATCACTATACTTAAAATCAAATCTTATAAGCAATGCAAATAATGAACACATATTTATTGAAATGACATCCAGCAAAATAAGCGTTATAAACCTAATTTTATACCCTTTGCTTTTCCATAGTTCTTTCATTTTTTCATCCTTATTTTATGGATATTTTACCTATCCATATTGTCGCCTTTCTTTTTGCAATTTCCATATCTGTTAATGTGTTAACACGCAAGTAATTTCATAAAATCCAACTGTTTTTTACAAAAACAGCCATTAATCCTTACAAATTATACTATACTTTCTTTTAAAAGTAAATATTCTTTTTGCTTGAGTTTCCGCATTTTTATCCACAACCCCTGTTTTTACGGATATATATAATAATACACAACTTTCAAAAAATGTCAAAAATACAAGGAATCCAAATCCTTTTTGATGTAAAATAAAGTTGCAACACAAAAATCTCACTAAACAAAAAGAAAGGGGATTCCTTATGACTTATTTTACATCAAATACCTACACTTTGAAACGAAAAATTTTAACTTTTACAAATAAAATTTCCAAAAAACTTTCAAAACCCGAAAGAAAATTTACTGCAGATTTGACCTACGGCATGTTAGCTTCCGGAAGTTGTCTGTTGACCGACATTTGTGATCAGCTTCACGAACCTTCAAAAAAAATAAATATTGTTGATCGTTTATCCAGACTCCTTGAAAAAGGTACCCCTGCATCCGCAGCCTCTGCTTACCTACATCAAGTTAAAAAATGGGTGCCTGCTGAACCTGTAATTCACATTGATGACAGTGATGTTGTTAAACCGAACGCCTATGCTGCTCCGTCTACAACAAGCAATATTTTTTCATTTTTTCTCTCTATTATATTTTTTATAACATTACTTTTTCCATCTGCCGATATGCATTTAAACTCCTTATACTTACCGGCTGCTTCAAAAAATTGACATCCTGATTTTCTATCTTCTGTTATAACCAATGTAGGTTTTTGTATATTGCCAGATGCATATGCACTATATAATGGATACATCTCATTATACACCTGAGTAACATTTTTATATTTTCCTCCTATGTCCATTCATATGCTATAGGTATAAATTCATCCATTGTATGTATTATCTGGTTTGTATTAACTATATACATATCAAAATGTTCGTTGCCAAAATCCATTATATGCCTTAGATTTATTGTTATATCTTTCTCTTTGCCCATACGTAATATCCAATTTGCACAATTGTCTCCACATGTTGATGCATTAAATATTTTATCAGGCTCATTATTAATAAGAATTAGGGTTTTTGTTCCTCCCGATAGTTTTGTAGGGGATATGGCTCCTAAAACAGGACTTTCTATAACCCCACAGGAAATAACCTCTGATTTATCTATTTCTTTTATTACTTTTTTACTGAACTCATCAGTAATCCAACTGTCTTCATATGAATTATCAAAATATACAGATGTATTATATATCGCTTCTTCTACATCTCCCAATATAACCTTTAACATATATGGCAACATCCTTCCTTTATAATGATAACGCTTCTCTGTATCCGGCTACCCCACTCTACCATAAACGCCATAGAATATCAACACATTCAAAAAATTTCTAGCATTATCATTCATTATGCTATATAATAAATCTGTTAATAATGTGTCCTAAAGAGCATAAAAACGGAGGGTGATTTTATGGCAAGAACGGTAGCGATTGGAATACAGGATTTTGGAGACTTAATTCAAAAAAAATACTTTTATATAGATAAAACATCATTTATTAAGGAATGGTGGGAAAGTGGTGACAGTGTCACACTTATTACACGTCCTCGCCGTTTTGGAAAAACACTGAATATAAGTATGGTGGAACATTTCTTTTCCGTAAATTACTCCGGTCACGGAGAACTGTTTGAGGGACTTTCCATTTGGGAGGATGATAAATATCGTGAAATTCAGGGAACTTACCCTGTTATCAGCCTGTCATTTGCAAATATAAAGGAAACAAATTACCCTGATACCAGAAAAAAAATTTGTCAGCTGATTACAGAACTTTATACAAGCCATTCTTTTCTGCTCGAGTCAGATGCTCTTGCGGAAGGCGATAAAGAGTTTTTCCGCAGAATTTCCGTAAATATGGATGATGTAGATGCAACCATGGCAATTCATTATCTGTCTAAGTTTTTATATCTTTATTACGGTAAGAAGGTCATTATTCTTTTGGATGAATACGATACACCTATGCAGGAGGCTTATGTCGACGGATACTGGAATGAATTGGTTGCATTTACCAGAAGTATGTTTAATTCCACCTTCAAGACCAATCCATGGCTGGAACGCGGAATTATGACCGGAATAACAAGAGTAAGCAAAGAATCCATTTTTTCGGATTTAAATAATCTTGAAGTCGTAACAACTACTTCTAACAAATATGCTGACTCCTTTGGTTTTACAGAGAATGAAGTTTTTTCTGCCTTAGAGGAATGTGGACTGAATAGTGTAAAAGATATGGTGAAATATTGGTATGATGGTTTTATTTTTGGAAATTATAAAGATATTTATAATCCATGGTCAATTTTGAACTTTCTGGATAAAAGAAAATTTATGACCTACTGGGCAAACAGCAGTTCCAACAGTCTTGTCGGAAAGCTCTTACGCGAAGGCAGCCGCAGGATTAAGGAAACATTTGAAGGATTGCTGCGTGGAGAAACCTTACGCACACCGATTGACGAGCAGATTGTGTATAGCCAGCTTGACGACAATGAATCCGCCATATGGAGCCTTCTTCTTGCAAGCGGCTACCTGAAGGTACTGGATTACGAGAGGGAAGAACTGCTTCAATATGGAGAAGCTGCTGAGTATGAGCTTGCACTTACAAATTATGAGGTTAAACGTATGTTTAATGGTATGGTTCATGGTTGGTTTAAACGTGTGGAGGCAGATTATAATGATTTTATAAAAGCAATGCTGCAGGATGATTTAGAAGCTATGAATGCCTATATGAACCGTGTGGCGCTTAGCACCTTCAGTTATTTTGACACAGGAAAGCATCCTTACGGCGATGAACCGGAAAGGTTTTATCATGGATTTGTACTTGGACTTATTGTAGATTTGCAGAACAGATATATTATAACCTCTAATCGTGAAAGTGGCTTCGGCAGATATGGTGTGATGCTTGAGCCTAAGAATCCTAAAGAAGATAATGCGATTATATTAGAATTTAAGGTATTTAATGAAAAAAGGGAACACAGTATGGAGGATACGGTGGAAGCCGCACATAAACAGATTGATGAAAAGAACTACGCAACACGGCTAATCTCACATGGTATACCTAAGGAGCAAATCCGAAGCTACGGATTTGCTTTTCAGGGAAAGAATGTGTTGATTGGGTAATCAGACTAGCACCCTCATTAGGTTGCTAGTCCTCGTAATGACATTTGCATGAATATATAATGAGATTTTGGTTACTATCCATATTATAAGTCAATCTATGTTCATCTGTTATGCGTCTGCTACACGCTTTACGGTGTTTTAATGGTTCAGGCTTACCAATACTATTTAAAATCCCATTACGCTCAATATCCTTAACAAGCTCATTGATACGCTTCACTATTTTTTTATCTTCCTTCTGCCATTCAGTATACTGTTCCCATGCAGTAGATGTAAATACCACATTCATTTATTCGTATTCTTCCAGTTCTGCGATGGTTTTTGTAACAAATCCTCCAGCTTCAGCTTCTGCCATAGATTTATCTATCATTGCAAGGTAGTCAGCGTTTCTCTTTGCTTTCATTATCTCATTATATTCGCTCTCAGACAACATAACAACATTCTCATTCTTTGGTCTTGATATAATCAGTGTTTCACCATTTAAAACTTTGTCACATAACGCTTTGAAGTTTTCTCTAACATCCATACTCTTTACTGCTAGCATATAATCACTCCTTTTCTAAAATCGTACGTTTTTTCGTACTTTTATTATATAATATTATTATTCCCTTGTCAACGCTCCTGATATTTGGAAATTTTTATCAGATTTCATGCGTTAAAACAGCGGTTCAGACCTGCCGTTATGCAGACATGAACCGCTTTCTTTATTTTGCACCTTTTCTAAAAAATATTACTCCAATTGTTTTCAGTATAATTTTAAAATCAAGTCCTAAACCCCAGTTGTCAATATACTGTAAATCCAGTTTAACTACTTCCTCAAAATCTTCTATGTCACTTCTTCCGCTTACCTGCCAGAGACCTGTAATACCAGGTTTCATACTGAGCCTTCGCTTATGATGACCTTCATACTGTTTAAATTCATCTACCGTAGGCGGTCTTGTTCCTACAAGGCTCATGTCACCCTTAAGCACATTCACAAACTGAGGCAGCTCGTCTATGCTTGTCTTTCGTATAAATTTGCCTACTTTTGTTATACGAGGGTCATCTGTCATTTTAAACATAAGACCATTCATCTCGTTTTTATCCATAAGTTCTTTCTTTCTCTCCTCGGCATCTTTATACATAGAGCGGAACTTATATATATAAAAATATCTTCCGTTTTTTCCCACTCTCTTTTGTTTAAATACCAACGGACCCGGTGACTCAATAAGAAGTACCGGTGCTAAAAATATAGTCACTATTCCTGTAAATATCAGTCCTACTATTGCTCCTGCTATATCTATCACTCTCTTTATAAGAAGCTTATTTTCATCATGAAATACATTGGCAAACGTAACGACAGGTATATTGCCTATCATATTTAAGGATTTATTAAACTCAGCAAATTCGTTTAATCTGCTTATACTCATATGAACTGTAACGCCCATATCCTCCAAGTCCATAATAAGGCCCTTAAGAGATTCTCCGTCATCATACGAGAGACTAATAAGAACCTCATCAACCACCTGCGTTCTGCAGTAATCAAGCATTCCATCAAAGCTTGCCACAACTGGTATCCCATCTATTTCCTCGCCTCTCATACCGCCGTCAACTAATATGATACCTTCCAGCTGGAATCTCCAACTATGCTGATTTCTTACCTCTCTTACAGCCTGCTCCGCTCTGTCTCCAGTGCTTATTATAAGCATTTTATTTGCTTTCTTTCCCTTTTTTCTTACCTTAAGCAAATATGCCTTAAGCAGCAAGTGAAGCAAAAATATTAAAATTATGTTTATAAACGGCGTAAGAAGATATATTCCTCTCGGTATAATACTTCTGTCCCCCTCAAGAAACAAAAGCACTCCGAATATAGCTGTAAAAAGCAAACTCATCTTAAGGGCATACTTAAATTCCTCAAATTTGCCCCTCTTTATAAAATCCTTATTCATATTGAAGAACAAAATGACAACTACATATGCTACAAACAACGTTCCCAATTCATCTTCAAGAATATTTTTTATTGCTGATACACTTGCAAGCTTTTTATATAATAAAGCCCAGATAACACCGGACAACACATAGCTCTCAGTTAAGGACACTATATCTAATATATAAAGCATTAGATTTTGCAGTCTGTCTTTTGCCTGATTCATTTTTCCATACCTCGTATATGTAAAATATTATTTTTATTATAAACTATATATTGACTTTTTTCAACCTTTTTCCCTATTATGTCAGCATCTTGTCTACCATACAAAGTGCCGACTCAATCACCTTATCCATATCATAATACCTGTACTCAGCCAGTCTTCCTCCAAATATAACCTTTTCTTCTTTATCTGCCAGTTCCTTATATTTTTTATAAAGGTCTCCATTTTTCTCATCATTTACCGGATAATACGGCTCGTCTCCCGGTTTCCACTCCATGCTGTATTCCCTGCTGATTACGGTTTTTGGCAATTCATTTCCATTCTCATCTCTGCCAAATTCAAAATGCTTATGCTCAATAATACGTGTATACGGTACTTCCCTTTCTGTATAATTTATAACTGCATTTCCCTGATAATTGTCCATATCAAGAACCTCTGTCTCGAACCTTACACTTCTGTACTCCAGTTCTCCATAGCAATAATTAAAATAAGCGTCAATAGGGCCGGTATAAACCACCATATCTGCCATTTCATCATATGCAGTTTTATTTTCAAGATAGTCTGTTTCAAGTCTTATATCACAGCCTTCAAAAAGCTTGTTAATCAGTATGTTGTAGCCTCCAATAGGTATACCCTGATAACTGTCATTAAAATAATTATTATCGTATGTATATCTTACAGGAAGTCGTTTTATAATAAAGCTTGGCAGTTCTGTGCAATCTCTTCCCCACTGCTTTTCCGTATATCCTTTTATAAGTTTTTCATATATGTCTATACCCACAAGACTTATGGCCTGCTCCTCAAGATTTTTTGGCTCTTCCTTAAGGCTTGCACGCTGTTTTTCTATAATATCCTTTGCTTCCTGCGGAGTTCTTATTCCCCACAGCTTACTGAAGGTGTTCATATTAAACGGAAGATTATACATTTCACCCTTATAATTTGCCACCGGTGAATTTGTATATCTGTTAAATTCCACTAAGTTGTTTACAAATTCCCATACCCTTTTATTTGATGTATGAAATATATGTGCTCCATATTTATGTACATTTATGCCTTCGATTTTTTCGCAGTAAACATTTCCTCCTATATGGTTTCTTTTCTCCAATACAAGGCATTTTTTACCCTGCTTAACCATATGATATGCAATTACTCCCGAATAAAGTCCACTGCCTACCAGTAAACAATCATATTTCATCTGTATATTCTTCCCTTCTTATATGCCATATTCAGCGGAAAAAACATATTTCTTCCGTGCTTTTTTGTATTATATCAGACAAGACAAATTATTACAATGCATTATTAATTTAAAAATGCGCCTCAAAATGCTTAAGTCTGTAACAGACTGCTGCATATGAGACGCATCAGGTATACTATTGCTTTTCTTCCATTATTTTCGGTATATTTTTCGAAACTCTTCTATCTGTTTTTTCACCAATATACTTCATATATTCATTCCTTGCTTCATCTCCGGTAATTACATAATCATGTATAACCACATGTCCTACATCGCCCTTTATATTTCCCTGCCATACATCTCCGCCAATAACAATACGGCTTGGATCTTCTACCGTGTGAACATTTTCTGCCGTTGCCTGAAGCTTTCCGTCTACATAAAGACGGCTTTCCTGCTTTTTGGAGTTATAGGTAGCTGTAATATAATGCCATACGCCTTTTTCAAGTTCTTTTCCTATGGCATCATGCCATTCCTCCTCATGCAGAAAATCTTTCACTCTAAACATTGCCACGCCATCCCATGCATATGGCATAATACTGGCAAATCCGTTTTCAAAATCCATCTGCACCACTGCATTCCACAGCTTATACTCATCAGTTTTAAATGATACTGATATACTGTAATTCTGTACATTCACAAGTTCTTTAGGAAGTTCCAGAGTATTTTCATATGCGTTACCTGCTTCTCCGATAAATCTTACAACCTGTTTCTTAAGCTCATTATCATACACAAAGCCTGTCTTGTCTCCTATAAATTTTCCTTCATTTTTTCCATTCTGGTCTGTAAGTTTTCCGTCCAGGTCATAGATAAATGTATTATTCTGTTCTATTATATTTGACAATGCATAATCCATAAAAGCTGTAGGTTTTAAAGGCTGTGAGAAATATTTTCCTGATGCCACGTCACAGCCGTATTTGCCAAGATAATCCAGCTCTGCTTTTTCTTCAACATCCTTCGATACAATACGGATGTTTAATTCTCTTGCCACTGATATAATACTCTTTGTCAGTATCATATTTGTTCTGTCGCTGCCCAGTCCCTTTATAAGGCTTCTGTCAATTACCCATTCAACTGCTGTAGTGTCATTTACACTGAGCAATGTGGATTTATTAACTACATTGCCCTTATTGCATGATATATCATAGCCGGATTTCTTAAGATTTTTCACCATCTCCTTAACCTTCGGATGATTCTCTATTTCTGCAAGACCTATACAGAAATTCTCAGGTTTCAGCTTATACTTTTCCACATGGGCATTAAGAAAATCTACAAAATCCTTTTTATACATATGTTTTTTACTCATGCGGAAATTTACAACAAGTTTTTCAAGAGGTGTATTTCTCCAGCAGCTTACAATCCTGCATAACTCATCAAACATCTGGTTTTCCAGTTCAACGATAAATCCGTCTTCCTCAAGAATTTCAATAAACTCTTCCGGATACCTGAGACCATCTCTTGGATGCTCCCAGTAAATGCCGGCATCTACACCTTCCACGCCTAATGTGGCTATATTTATTCTAGGCTGAAAATATATCTTAAACTGTCCTGAGCTTAAGGCAGTATATTTATCCCTGTCTACGCTCATCTTGTATTCTACTTCTTTTGCAATGTCATTATATACTATATATCTGCCTTTTCCTCCCTTTTTGGCCTGATACATAGCCACATCACATCTTAAAAGAATATCATCCAGATCATCCTTCGACGACTGGTCAAGCATAATACCTATACTAAATGATATAATAGAACTTACATCTACATTCAGCTGAACTTCATCTACCGCGCCTATTATGCTTTCCGCTATGGCTATTACCTGCTCCTTTGGTACATTTCCGTCTATGATAGCTGCAAACTCATCACCACTTAATCTGGCAAAAAAGGCATCTCCTATCTTCTCTTTAACCATATGGCTTACTCTTACCAGAAGCTTATCTCCCATTTTATGACCATATGTATCATTTACCTTTTTAAAGTTATCTATATCCATAAACATACAGTGTACTGTATCAGATTTTATCTCCCAGCTGAAATGCTCATACATACCGCGTCTGTTTGGTAATCCCGTAAGATAATCCGTCTGCGCGGCCTGCTTTACATCCACTTCAACATCCTTTGCTTTATCCGCTTTGTTTTCCATGTCCCTGTAGCTCAACATAAGCTTAAGAGCAGCATAAATCTGTTCAATGGAATAGTTTTTATTAACCACCAATACCCTGTTATCTTCCTCCACATCTATATCCAGACTGCCACCTTCCGTACATACAATAACATACATTTTTTTTGCAAATAATTTTAAAATATCCAGTTCATAATTGTTTTTATCCAGCATGACACAAACATTTTTATCTACTATATTTGTCACACTGGTCACATTTATAAACTCAATATTGTCAAGATATTCACCGTACTTAGGTGCATTACTGAGGAAATTATATAATTCGCCATTTTCACTTATAACGTAAACCTTCTCCATTTGTTTTCCTCGCCTCTCCGGACACAATTCACATTATGCCCATATTAGTGTCTACATAATATTACATATAGCTGAATTTGTCAATAATTTATCAGAATTTTACTTCTTTTGCCACGCATCTTTTACCACTTTTATGAGGTGTATTTTTGCTACTTTCATCGTGAAAGGAGGGTATTTACTTATGTTTTATATATTTTTAACGCAGACAGTTTTACCCTTCTTCTCTGTTTCATTATTAAAAAAAGAGAACACTATATGATTCTTCAATCCAATGTATACCTGTATCCTAAATCATATAAGGTTCTCTTTTTATTATTATATATACGGTTTAATAACTATGATATTAATTCTGTCCGTAGTAAGCATTTGCACCATGTTTTCTGTAATAATGCTTATCCTGTAACTCCTGTGGAGCCGGCTGGATACGTGGATTTATAGTCTCAGCTCTGTAAGCCATCTTAGCTACTTCCTCAAGAACTACTGCATTATGTACTGCTTCATGAGCATCCTTGCCCCATGCAAAAGGACCATGATTCTTGCAAAGTACACACGGAACAGCCATAGGGTCCTTACCCATACGGTTAAACTCATTAACAATAAGGTGACCTGTATTCTCCTCATATGCGCCTTCTATTTCTTCCTTTGTAAGGCATCTTACACAAGGAATCTCTCCATACATATAGTCGGCATGTGTTGTACCATAACATGGAATACCTCTTCCTGCCTGTGCCCAGCTTGTAGCATATGATGAATGTGTATGTACTACACCGCCAACCTCAGGAAATGCCTTGTATATTTCAAGGTGTGTAGCTGTGTCTGAAGAAGGCTTATATTTTCCTTCTACCTTATTACCATTTAAATCCATAACTACCATATCGTCAGGAGTAAGCTTGTCGTAATCTACGCCTGATGGCTTAATTACAAAAAGTCCCTTTTCTCTGTCGATACCGCTTACATTACCCCATGTAAAAGTAACAAGTCCATACTTTGGAAGATCCATATTTGCCTCATATACGGCTTTCTTTAATTCCTCTAACATTTTTTATTCCTTTCTGCATATGTTTGTCCATATGCCGTAACTATTTTAAATTATCTACTGCAGCTCTTTCGATAGGAAGTCCTGCCTTATATCTTGATGCAAACTCATCAAATCCCTTTACATCCGCAGGATCCGGCTGCATTGTCTCGCCCTCCTGGCCTGCAAATATTTTATTGTTAAGGAAGTCGTCAAGACTCTCTCCCTCTTCCTTATTAATAAGGTAAGAAGCAAGTATAGCCATACCCCATGCACCGCCTTCGCCTGCTGTTGCCATAACTGTAACAGGTGAGTTAAGTGCTGCTGCTAAGTAGCTTTGTCCTACGCCCTTTGTCTTAAAGAGTCCGCCATGTCCTGTAATACGGTCTACCTTTACACCTTCTTCCTTAAGAAGAATATCAAAACCTACCTTAAGCACGCCAAATGATGAGTAAAGATTTGCTCTCATAAAGTTTGCAAGATTAAATTTGCTCTCAGGAGTTCTTACAAATAATGGTCTTCCTTCCTCAAAGCCTGTAATATGCTCGCCTGAGAAGTAGTTGTAAGCTAAAAGACCGCCACAGTCCTTGTCTCCCTCAAGAGTCTTTGTGTAGAGTGTTCCGTAAAGCTTGTTCATATCTACTTCCATTCCAAAGCTTTCAGCAAACTCCTTAAATATATTTACCCATGCATTTAAGTCTGATGTACAGTTGTTGCAGTGAGCCATGGCTACCGGAAGTCCTGTCGGTGTGGTAACTACGTCTATTTCATCGTGAGGTGCCTTCATATCATGTTCAAGAACTACCATACCGAAAATAGATGTACCTGCCGAAACATTACCTGTACGAAGAGAGATGCTGTTTGTACATACCATACCTGTACCTGCATCACCCTCAGGAGGACACATAGGTATGCCTGCCTTAAGCTTTCCTGATACGTCAAGCTTTTTAGCGCCTTCCTCTGTCAGTACGCCTGCCTTTTCACCTGCCACAAGTGATTTAGGAAGTATATCCCTAAGCTTCCATGGGAAGTTTCTGTCAGCTATAAGGTTGTCAAACTTCTCAACCATATCTGCGTAGTAATCCTTTGTATTCATGTCTACAGGGAACATACCTGAAGCTTCTCCTACACCGATTACCTTCTCGCCTGAAAGCTGCCAGTGGATGTAGCCCTCAAGTGTAGTAATAAAGTCAATGTCCTTTACATGCTCCTCGCCGTTTAATATAGCCTGATACAAATGTGCTATACTCCATCTCTGTGGAATATGGAAATTAAATAATTTTGTAAGCTCTGCAGAAGCCTGCTCTGTAATAGAGTTTCTCCATGTACGGAATGGAACCATAAGCTCTCCTGCCTTGTTAAACGGCATATATCCGTGCATCATAGCTGAAAATCCAATAGCTCCTACTGTCTCAATGTCAACACCATACTTTGCTTTTGCATCTGCTGCCATATTGCTGTAAGCGTCCTGCAGACCTGTCCAGATATCATCAAGCGAATATGTCCAGATACCATTTTCAAGTCTGTTCTCCCAGCCATGGTCGCCTGATGCTATAGGCTGGTTATCCTCACCAACAAGTACAGCCTTGATTCTTGTAGAACCAAACTCAATACCGAGAGCTGTTTTTCCTGATAAAATTGCGTCTTTTGCGTTCATTGTCATCCTCCATCTGCAAATTTTTTCAAAAATTGCAAAATCGCTACACGAAATATATTCGCGTAGCGAATCTGCAAATTATATTAATCCTGCTTTACTACTTTGTAAATTTGTAGTAAGCTTCGTTCCACTTTAACTCGTTCTTTAATGCGTGGATATTTGTATTCTCATCAATGATAACACTCTCAATACCCATAGCACTTGCCCAGTCAGCCATCTGCTCAACTGTAAGGTCATAAGAGAATGCTGTATGATGAGCACCGCCTGCTAAAATCCAAGCCTCACAGCCTGTAGCAAAGTCTGGCTTTGGTGTCCAGTAAGCTGTACCTACAGGAAGCTTTGGCATAGGCTTTTCTACCTTCTTACACTCTACTGCATTGATAAGAAGTCTGAATCTGTCGCCTAAATCAATAAGGGATGTAGCTACTGCAGGGCCTGTCTTAGATGTAAATACAAGACGTGCAGGATCTTCTCTGTTACCCATAGAAAGTGGACATACTCTCATAGCTACGTCGCCTTCTGCACAGCTTGGACATACCTCAAGCATATGTGCCTGAAGGATACCTTCCTTACCTGCTACAAGATTATATGTATAGTCCTCCATAAGTGAAGAACCCTTTCTGTCCTTCTTATTAGCTGTCATCAGCTTCATAAGACGAACCATAGCTGCAACCTTCCAGTCACCTTCTGCACCGAAGCCGTAGCCCTTTTCCATAAGTCTCTGGATAGCAAGTCCCGGAAGCTGCTTTAATCCGCCGAGCATACCAAAGTGTGTAACTACTGCCTGATAGTTGTTCTCTGTTAAGAACTTCTCGATACCGATTTCCTGCTGAGCCTGAACTGCCACATGTCTTCTGAACTCTGCTGCATCTCTTCCGTCATCGATAATCTTATACTTGCTGTAGTACTCATCTACTAATGCGTTTACATCACCTTCTGAAACTGCATTGACATAATCTACTACATCATTTACACAGTAATGGTCAATTTCCCAACCAAACTTAATCTGTGCTTCAACCTTATCGCCTTCTGTAACGGCTACGTTGTTCATATTGTCACCGAAACGGCATACACGGATATGGCTTGATTCAATAACACCGATAGCTGTAGTCATCCAGTCACCGATTCTCTTCTGAACTGTAGCGTTTGTCCAATGTCCAACGATAATCTTTCTGTCAATACCCATACGACTTACAATATGTCCGTACTCTCTGTCACCGTGAGCTGACTGGTTCTCGTTCATAAAGTCCATATCGATGGTGTCGTAAGGAATCTCCTCATTGAACTGTGTATGAAGATGGCAAAGAGGCTTCTTGTACTCCTTTAATCCAAGAATCCACATCTTTGCAGGTGAGAATGTATGCATCCATGTGATAACACCTGCACATTCAGGATCGTTGTTTGCATCGTTAAATGTCTGTCTGATAGAAGCCTGGCTTATAAGAGTAGGCTTTAATACTATTTCATAAGGTATGTCTGAAGATGCATTTAATCCTTCAACAATCTTTGCTGAATGTTCAGCTACCTTCTTTAAGCACTCATCACCATAGAGATCCTGTGAGCCTGTACAGAACCAGAATTTGTAAGTTTTGTTGTTTAACATATCAGTTAAATCCTCCTTTATGTTGTTGTGTTTTTATGTAATATTTCACGTGGTTATAGCGAGTCCATTCAAGATCTTTAATTATTGTATATAGCCATAAGAACGCTCTCCCACTATTATGACTACATTATACAACGACACCCCCTATATTTACAAGTTGTTTTTTTATATATTTTTTATTGTATATTTGTTACGTTACTTCTGCTTTTCCAACTCCAGATATTCACATATTCCGTCGCAAAGTGCCTGCGCCACCTTTTCCTGATAATCATCTGTTTTTAAAAGCTCTGCCTCGCTGTAATTTGACAAAAATCCGCACTCAGCAATAACAGCCGGACATTTTACATTTAGCAGTATGTAGTAATTATCGTTTTTCTTTGCTTTTCTTTGATTATCCTTATCCAATGTTTCCCTAAGATGATTCTGCAGGATAACTGCTGCCTTTTCTCCCTCTGCGGAATGCGAATAATAAAACACCTGTGCCCCCTTTACCCCCTCTGAGCTGTAATTATTCTGATGTATGCTTATCATCAGATTTGGATTTACTTCATTAATAAGCTGACATCTGGCCTTCATATCTGCAACCTTTTTATTGCTGTCGTTTTCACCGTACAAGCCTGTGTCTGTTTCTCGTGTCATCACTACCCCTAGCCCCCTGTCCTTAAGTTTATTCCTGAGTTTTAAGGATATACTTAAGTTTATATCCTGTTCTTCATCTCCAAGCACGGATATGGTGCCCCCATCTATTCCTCCATGTCCCGGATCAATAACAACAGTCTTTTTTTCTTCTTTTTCCCCGTCTGCCGTGGTTCTTAGTGCAGGCATTTTTGATGAAAAAATATATACAAGTATAAGTAAAAGCACCGCCATGGCAAGCTCAAAATATTTTTTCATTTTGTTATTATACGGTGTTTCCATATGCTCTGTGCCTGTTTTTTCTCTATTTGCATTTGCAAACATTTCCCTTATTTTTTTCCAATTCAAAAAATCACCCTTATTTCAATGTGCAGATAATCTCTACATTATATTGATAATCAGGGTGATTTATTCATTATTAAAATTATTGTTCAGGTCTTTTAATAACAGTTCTTTCAGTAAAAACAGCTCTTT
>CAMENQ010000005.1 GCA_945928585.1 uncultured Roseburia sp.
GTGTATAGGAGAGTTACTACATATATATACAGCTATGATAACGGGGAAAAAATCTGTAACTGCGGATACTGCCGCTTTGACATATGTGACAATCAATGTAAAGTGTTCATAAATGTAAAGGTGCCGGACAGATATACCATGGGGATAGCAGAAATTTATCTTTTGACAAAGGATGAGAATAGTGGAAAAATCACAAAGGAAATGCTGGGGAAGACAGGCGGACTCAACGGCACCATATGCTACAGGCAAATCTGTGACAAAGATCATATGGCAGGCATCATAGGTATGAATAATCTTAAGGGAGTCCTTATATATAACGGTGAAAGCCTGAAAAGAGCATTTTACTGTAACCTTAAGGGAGAGGAACCGGATATTATGAGCCTTGAGGATGAACCTGAAGAGAATATGTATATAAATGTATGTGATGAATGGGATGAGAAAGAAGACAGTGATGACACCACATACAATGAAAATATATACGATTACACTGCATATGACGATGTCGCATATGATAATGCCCCGCTAAATAAAAATACTGATAATAAAATCAATCGAAGTGACAATAATTTTACAGATAATGTAGTTACAGATAAGGTAACTACGGATAATGTCAGTACAGATAATGATACAATAAAGAACGATGCAACAGATAATAATGAAACCAAGAATTATACAATAGATAATGAGATTGATTGCATAGACGAAATTGACAATAAAAATGATATAGGTAGTGAATCCTGCAATACAGATAAAAAAGAAAATGATAAAAAAATGACAGATGAAAATAAAAGTAATGCAGACAAATGGCAGGAACTTTTATTTAACAAATTTCCAAAGGTGCGAATAAACTTTGACGGAGAAAACAGCGAAGCAATAAAAATGCGTCCTCATGACCTTGTGTGGTTTCCGAGAAAATATTGGCGTTTCAGCAACAACAGATGCCTTTTGAACGGCTATTATAATTACAGGTACATAATGCTTGTAAAGGGAGTAGGAGACAGAGAAGGTAACTATTATCTTGCAGTACCCGGCAAAAATATGGTAAATGAAGCAATTACAGCAAGAAAGCAGGGCTTTAATGAGTTTGTTATGAGTAAGGGAGATTTAGGCTTCTGGTGCTGTAAAGTTGGGCAAAAATAACCTGAGACGGAAGATAAAAAAGCCACATTGCAATAAGACCAAAGCTATACCATATGCCTGATGAAAAAATGTTTGTCACAGCTACATGTATATCGCAGCATATAATCAGACACAGGCATATGGAAATATAGCGGTATTCAATATAATATGAAGAAAGGATTACTGAAATATATAAATTATATACAAGTGTTGAGAAATATGTGACTGCAAGAAAAACGGTTAAGTCTATAGGCATTATAAAAAAGTTCACAACAACCGAAATGAGGCAGCCTATACATACCATTACAGCAAAATGCTGCAGCGGAAAAAAGTCTGACTTTGTAAGAAAACGGTAATAATTCATTTGAACAAGCAGAAAAAAGAAAATCCCCGCAGAATAAAAATCAGTAAGAACAAGAAAAAAGTCGGCAACCACAGTGAGGGCCATTATTCTTTTTATATCCCACATACGCACATCAACAACAAAAAAACACAGACAAATAGAGAAGAATTTTAAAAGAGAAGAAATCACCGGAAGATTGCCTGTAATATCGAGGACAAGATATGCGGCATATATAATAAGTTCAGTTAAAATAAACATAGTCCCTCCTGTTATGACGGAATTTTGTTACATTTCCTCTCTGCTGTGGGGGATTGGGAGCTATGGAATGACGACTGTCCGGCGGTGCGTCTGTAGGGTTGTATGGTGGTGCGTCTGTAGGGTGGCTATATCTGTTTTGCATAAGCTTCAGAGGCAGTAAGAAATTTTATCAACATGAAATTACCATCTCCCAAGCGGCGGTCATAACTCGGAAATGGCTGAGCTTCAGCCATTTCCTCAGACAGATGACCTCTGCTAGGGAGCTGGCAATTTCATATTGATAAATTTCTAACAGCCTCTTCAATGCTTATGCAAAACAGATATAGCCACCCTACAGACGCACCACCGGACAGTCGTCATTCCATAGCTCCCAATCCCCCACAGCAGAGAGGAAATGTAACGAAACTCCTAAAAAATTTAAAGTATTGTTGCAGTTTCCGTAATGTTTTGGTAAAATAGTATAAGAGTATTATTGGGAAAAAACGTAAAAATATACGTGGGAAATGTTAGGAGGAAAAACAGTGAAGTTTGTAAAAACAGAAAATCTTCAAAAAGGAATGAGACTGGCAAGACCAATCTACAACAAAAACGGAGTCCTTCTTTATGACAGGGACACAAAGCTTACAAAACAGGGCATAAACAGTGTAAAAAACTTTAATCTTATCGGAATATATATATTGGAAGATGCGGAGCCGCTTCCGCCTATGACAGAGGACGATATAGAGTTTGAAAGATTTCAGACTATGAGTGTATTTGGACTTCGTGAAGATTTAGAACTTATAGAGATGGGAAGAGAGCCGGAAAATATTGAAAATATGGTAAAGCTTATACATAATGCATATGGCAGAGCTGACAAAAAGTTAAGCACTATCCAGAATCTGAGGAGTAATGAAGATTATACATATAAGCATTGTCTGCTTATGGCTATTATTTCAGCGGCTATGGCAGCAAGACTTAAATTTTCTGACAGGGAAATAGATGAGGTTATATATGCAGGACTTATACATGACCTTGGACTTCCTGTTATACTGGAAACAGATTTTATAGATGACAATGTAAAGCTTATATTGGAATACGAAAACAGGCTTGGTGGCAAAAAGGAACTGAAGGATGCGGATTCCAGAAAGGAAACGCTGGCAAGAATACTCTGGGTGGCAAATGTATATGACGATATGACATCTATGAAGCTTGAAAAGGAGCCGGCTTCAGAAGTGGTGGCAGTAAAATATCTGCTGAAAAATGCATCAAAATTTGGAGATACTGCAGTAGGAGCCATTTTGGACAGTCTTAAAATCTTATATCCGGGAGTATGCGTAGAACTTACAAATAAATCTACAGGTATAGTTATTGCCGGAAATGAAAGAAATGTACTAAGACCGCTTATATTGGGCTTTAAGTATAATGAAATGTATAATCTTATGGCTGATGATGTATATCAGAAGGTACAGATAAGGGATATTATGAAGACTATGGACAAACGTATTCAGATAGATAAAAGTACACTTGAAGAATACATGGAAAAATACAGTAAAAAAGCATTTTAATAAAAGTATTAATTAGGGCTGACGTTTGCATAAAGCAGATGATCAGTCCATTTTCCGTTTACAAGAATATTTTTTGTACATTTTCCCTCAAACATAAAGCCGCATTTTTCCAAAACACGTATTGAGGGCAGATTATTTTCCTGGACAAAAGCATTTATGCGGTGAATATTAAGATAAGGGTATGCAGCATTTACGGCAGAGGTAACAGCTTCTGTGCAGTATCCTCTGTTTGTATGTGAGGGACTTATTTTATATCCTAAGTTACAGCTAAGGTAAGGCTCAGGCAGAAGATTTCCAAAGGAAACGGTTCCTATTATTTTGTCAGGATTTTCATTTTCAAAAATATAATAGCGAAGATACGTCTTTTTCTTAGAGGCCTCATATTCTGACTTTAAAATATATTCCTGAAAAGGAACGGTATAATAAACAGGTGCTTTTGCAGCTTCGTATTTTTCAAAAATATGGCGCCCACCCTCAAGAAAATTTAAGAGAGGAATGACAAAGCTTTCGTCAAGCACCTTAAGTGTAAGTCTGTCTGTAGTTATGGTTTGGTATTTGTTAAATTCAGATTTAAAAAACATTTTGTCAGACCTTCTTTTTCCTTAATTCCTTAAAAAATGATGTAAGCATGGCACTGCATTCATCATGTAAGATGTCTTTTTCGATTTCTACCTGATGATTAAACTGCGGAACCTGCAAAAGATTTAAAATAGAACCGGCACAGCCGGCTTTTGGATTCATTGTACCTATGTAAACTTTTCTTATGCGTGACTGGACTATGGCACCTGAGCACATCTGACAAGGCTCAAGAGTTATATACATTTCGCAGTCATCCAGTCTCCAGTCCCCCATTACTTTTGACGCTTTTTTTATTGCATTAAGTTCTGCGTGGGACAATGTGTTTTTATCTGTTATTCGGCGGTTATAGCCTCTGCCTATAATCTTATCGTTATAAACAATGACGCAGCCAATGGGAACCTCGCCTATGGCAAGGGCTTTTTTTGCCTGCCTGATGGCTTCCTTCATAAATTTTTCTTCACGGGTAAGTGGCTGCATAACTAAACCTTTCTATAAAATTAATTCCTGAATTAATTCCTGCTAAAATATAAACAAAATCCGTGCAATCTGTTTTGTATACCCTTCATAAACGTTACTTCTGCAGTTAACTCGGCTCAGGCTGCCTTACATCACATAGAAGGTTTTACTTAGTGCTGCTTCATTCCTGACCTGACACGGTTCATAAATTTCTATTGCATAAGACCCAAGCTTCAACGCCACTTACAAAAGGCTGCTTTACAAAAAAGTATCCGGGACAGATTATCACCCCTGCTAGAGCGGATTGCAGGTACAGGGCACCGCTGACTCCCCGGCTGCACGGATAGTACCTAGTATACTAGGGTTTTTGCCATATGTCAAATTTTTTTGTGAATTTGCTTTAAAATTTTATAGTTTTAGGTTATAATGCTTTTATGACATTACAGCGGTGTTACAAGATAAAATAAAGTCGGAAAAGCTGCGACGGAACGGAGGATATATGCGAATAGGAATGCTTACAAGCGGAGGCGACTGCCAAAGCTTAAATGCTACTATGCGTGGAGTAGCAAAAACATTATATAATGAGCTGAATGATGTAGAGATAATAGGATTTTTTGAAGGCTACAGAGGACTTATGCATGAGGACTATAAAGTGATGAAGCCAAGAGATTTTTCAGGCATACTTACTGAGGGAGGTACCATTATAGGTACAAGCCGTCAGCCATTTAAGCTTATGAGAGTCATAGGAGAGGATGGCTTTGACAAGGTAGCAGCCATGAAAAAAACATACCGTAAGCTTAATCTTGACTGCCTTGTTATTCTTGGTGGAAACGGAACACAGAAAACAGCCAATCTTTTAAGAGAGGAAGGGTTAAATATAGTATCCCTCCCAAAGACTATTGACAATGATTTATGGGGTACTGATATGACCTTCGGTTTCCAAAGTGCCGTAAATATAGCTACGGATGCCATAGACTGCATTCACACTACGGCGGCATCCCACGGACGTGTATTTATAGTAGAGGTTATGGGACATAAGGTAGGATGGCTCACACTTCATGCAGGTATGGCAGGAGGAGCAGATGTTATACTTATACCTGAGATTCCATATGACATAGAAAAGGTAGCACAGGCCATAAACAAAAGAGCAAAGGAAGGAAAGAGATTTTCCATACTGGCAGTTGCAGAGGGTGCGATTTCAAAGGAAGATGCTGTTCTTCCAAAGAAAGAATACAAGGCAAAGCTTGCAGCCAGGACAGCCCCGTCAGTATCCTATGAAATAGGAAAACAGATAGAGGAGATGACAGGACAGGAGGTAAGAGTGACTATTCCGGGACATACACAGAGAGGCGGAAGCCCGTGTCCGTACGACAGAGTGCTTTCTTCAAGATTTGGTGCAGCAGCGGCACAGATGATTATGGATAAGGACTTTGGAAATATGATAGGCATTAAAAACGGAGAAATGGTCCGTATACCTCTTGCAGATGTGGCAGGAAAGTTAAAGATGGTAGATCCCCAGTCATCTATAATAAAGGAAGCAAAAGCATTAGGAATTAGTTTTGGAGATTAAATATGTCGTACACTGCTTTATACAGAAAATTCAGACCTGATAACTTTGACGAAGTTAAAGGACAGGATCATATAGTGACTACATTAAAAAATCAGATAAAGGCTGACAGAATCGGACACGCTTACCTGTTCTGCGGAACAAGGGGAACAGGTAAGACAACCATAGCCAAGATATTGGCAAAGGCTGTAAACTGTGAAAATACAAAGGACGGAAGTCCCTGTAACGAATGCCCTCAGTGCAGGGCTATCACTGCAGGGGCTTCTATGAATGTAATAGAGATAGATGCAGCCTCAAACAATGGTGTGGACAACATAAGGGAAATCAGAGATGAAGTACAGTACCCGCCTACGGAGGGCAGGTACAAGGTATACATTATCGACGAGGTTCATATGTTGTCCATAGGTGCGTTCAATGCCCTTCTTAAAACACTTGAAGAGCCGCCGTCTTATGTTATATTTATTCTTGCTACTACAGAGGCACATAAGATACCTGTTACCATACTTTCCAGATGCCAGCGATATGATTTTAAGCGTATAAGTATTGATGTCATATCAGACCGGCTTAGGGAGCTTGCAGAAAGGGAGCAGGTGAACATAGAGGAAAAGGCTGTAAGATATATAGCAAAGGCAGCAGACGGAGCCATGAGAGATGCATTAAGTCTTATGGACCAGTGCATAGCCTTTTATCTTGGAGAGACACTTACATATGATAATGTACTGGAAGTTTTAGGTGCGGTTGACACTACAGTTTTCAGCGATATGTTAAGATGCATACTGGCAGATAATACTGTAGGAGCCATAGAAAAGCTTGATGAGGTGGTAATGTCAGGAAGAGACTTGTCACAGTTTATTACAGATTTTACATGGTACTTAAGAAATCTTCTCCTTGTAATGACCTCAGATGATGATGCTGAAAATATAGTAGATGTAACGTCGGAAAGACTGGCAGCTCTTAAAGAAGAAGCAGCTATGACTGATGCTGACACACTTATGAGATATATAAGAATTTTGTCGGAGCTTAGCAATCAGATGAAATTTGCCACATCAAAGAGGGTGCTTGCGGAGGTGGCTATAGTAAAGCTTACAAAGCCAATGATGGAAAATGATATATCATCACTTGTAGGAAGAATATCTGCCATAGAAAAGAAAATAGAGACAGGCGAATTTGCAAAAGTGGTATATGAGCAGCCGTGGAACATAGCAGGTCCGGAAAATGCTGCATCAGACACAGTAAGTACAGGAAATGAGCAGTCTGTAAAAAAGCTTGATATAGCAGTGCCGGAAGATGTACAGTATGTAGTAAATAACTGGGATAAAATTTTAAGGCATTTCAGTGGACTTGAAGTTGCGGCATTAAAAGGAGCCAGGCTTTGCACTAAGGGAGATAATACCCTGATTATACAGTTTACGGAGGGTGTGTCATACACCACCATGTCCGAGCAGGAAAGAAAGGATGCCATTCACGACGTTATAGGTAAAGAAACCGGCAAGGACATTAAAGTTGATATGAAACTTCTGCGAAATGGTGAAAAACCGGATTATGATTTTGTAGAGGTTTTAAAAAATAAAATAAATATGGAAAATATTGAATTAGTAGAGGAGGACATATAAGATGGCAAAGAGAGGCGGATTTCCGGGCGGAGGAATGCCTGGCAATATGAACAATCTTATGAAGCAGGCGCAGAAGATGCAAAGACAGATGGAGGAGACTACAAAGGCTCTTGAGGAAAAGGAAATAACAGCATCTGCAGGCGGCGGAGCCGTAGAGGTAACTGTTTCAGGTAAGAAAGAAATAGTAAAGGTAAGTCTTAAGGAGGAAGTAGTTGATCCTGATGACATCGAAATGCTTGAAGATCTTATTACGGCAGCCACAAATGAAGCCTTAAGAAAAATGGAAGAGGTTTCCTCAGCAGAGATGGCTAAAATAACAGGCGGCCTCGGCGGTCTTGGAGGAGGCTTTCCGTTCTAATGGAGTATTACAGCAGTCCCATATCCAAGTTAATAGAGGAGCTGTCTAAGCTGCCGGGTATCGGCGCAAAGACGGCAGGGAGGCTTGCCTTTCATATAGTCAATATGCCAAAGGAACAGGTGGATGCACTGGCAGGAGCGCTGACGGAGGCAAAATCCAAGGTAAGATACTGTAAGGAGTGTTTTACCCTGACAGATGATGAGCTGTGCCCTATATGCGCCAGTGAGAAGAGAAATCACAAAGTCATTATGGTGGTGGAAAATACAAGAGATCTGGCGGCGTATGAAAAGACAGGCAAATATGAAGGAGTTTATCATGTGCTTCATGGAGCCATTTCCCCTATGCTTGGCATAGGGCCAAATGAGATAAAGCTTAAGGAACTGATAGAAAGACTTAGGGGAGATGTGGACGAGGTGATTATAGCCACAAATTCCAGCCTTGAAGGAGAAACAACAGCTATGTATATAAGCAAGCTGATAAAGCCCACAGGCATAAAGGTTTCACGTATAGCCAGCGGAGTTCCTGTAGGGGGAGATCTGGAATATATAGACGAGGTAACACTGCTTAGGGCTCTGGAGGGAAGAACAGAGCTTTAGAGAAAGGATATTTTTTTATGGCAGACGATTATATTTTGGCAAGAGAAATCATACACGACCATAGTGCCCGTATGATGAACATAAAAAAATATTATCCCTATTTCAAGCTGACAGAGACCGACTTTTCTGCATATCAGGGTGGAAAGTACGGTATGCTTGATATGGGATATATCCTTATGGCAGTTTTGCGTTTTTTTATAGAAGAAAACAGCTTCAAAGAAAAAGACGTTACTTATAATGAGTACGGGCTTTTTATGAAAGACATATACAGCAGGGATTTTGAATTAACACTTTCTGAGGATGAGGAGAAAGAGCTTTCGTTATATATATTTGATAAGATAAGAAACGATGGAAAGCCTTTTACATATCAGTATTTTGAACCGTCAGAAAAGGTTAAACGAACCATCCGCATGAGAATAATAGACAGCAGAATAAAGGATGATACCATATGTTATTACCTTACATCAGATGCCATAGAATTTTATCTTGACACAAAGGAAATAAAGGATGAAAGTACTATAAGCATTGCACAGGTTCTTCTGTCAAAAATGATAGAAAATAAAAATTTCAAGGGTGGAACAGAGGTAATAAAAAGAATAAACAGCGAAGTAAACAGGCTGAAGATGAAGAAAAATGATGTTCTTGCCCTTATGAGTGAGGATGTTTTTGAGGGAGCAAAAGCATATGAGGAGTTTGTGAATACAGGCATAAAATGGTTTGATGAGGAGCAGAAAAGCTTTGAGAAAAATATGGAGCTGGTAAAGGAGGCACTTTCAAGAACGGAAGGTGACACTGAAAATACTGCTGCACTTCAGGATATATTTGAGCTTGAGACAGAGCTTAAAAAGGCCATAGTAAAGCACAGCGAGCTTTTAAATGCCTGTGTGGAGCTTCAGCGTATGGCAGACGAGATGATAAGCGATGCAAAGTTTTCACGGCTAAGAAGAAGCTTTGATTTTTCGGATGCATTAAAAACAGCTATGGAAGAGGACAATGCAGCAGGGCTTGGTTTGCTTATAGCGCCACTGCTTACTCTTAACATAAAAAAGACCTTCGATTTTACATACATAGACAGGCTTCTTACGCTTCCTGCCATTAAGGAGGAAAAGGGTGAGGAGATAGGAAATTCCGTGGAGGAGAAATACGTCTATGATGATGAACTGGAGGAGCAGAGAATAGATGAAAATTTCGGATTTTATATTATAAATCTTTTAAAATATATACAGCAGAGGGAAACCTTTAAATTAAGCGAGTTTAATGATGATATAAGAGAAAAGTACGGTGATGAGGTGCTTAAAAACAGTGATTTCTATACACTTCTTGTGCATATGTGCGGAAAGAAGGAGTATATTGTGAAGGAGGTACTGAAAAAGCCGGACACCTTCTTTGAGGAATATATGGTAAAAGCCGTCAGAAGGGCAGACACAGATGAATACGATGACATCGGCTTCCGACTGGAAAAAATAGAGGGAGAGGAAATAAGCTTATTTGATATAGCACATATTTCAGATGTAATGATTGAAAGGACAGGATGCACATATGACAGATAAAAATTTAGATAAGGCGTTAGATATAGTGTCTGTGCTTATAAATGGCGGAGAAATAAAGAAAAACGGTGGGAGTGCAGGTCTTTATGAGGAGTATGAATCAGGCACGGAGGTTTATGATATTGTAAATACCATTCTGAAAAAGCTTAACATAAATATATATGAGTATAATTATGGTTTGTATATTACCGGAGGAGAGGGCAACAGGATATTTGGATATACAAATGATGAGCTGAAGAAAGAAATTGGCGTAAAATTAAACAGAGAGCTTTATATGTGCTATTTTATTATGTATGCCGTTATGACAAGGTTTTATAAGGCAGGAAATGTAAGCACGTTTACAGAATATATAAAATCAGAGGATGTCATAAGTGCCGTAGACAGCTTATTATCACATATTATGGGAGATTTGAATGTACTTGGAGCCTCGCAGATAGAGGAGGGAAGCTTCAAGGAGCTTGCACTTACATGGGAGGATATGCCGATGGTGATTACGGAGGAAAGTTCCCTGAGAGCAGGAAGAAGCTCAAAGGCAGGCTTTGTAAAGCTTA
Organism: uncultured Roseburia sp.; assembly: GCA_945928585.1. GTDB lineage: Bacteria > Bacillota > Clostridia > Lachnospirales > Lachnospiraceae > CAG-303. The sequence continues at coordinate 10,532 of CAMENQ010000005.1, forward strand.
CATTTAATTTTATGGTATCACAGGGTCTTCTTCTGGAGTCTGACGGAAGATATTATCCAAAGGACAGATTTAAGGCGCTGATGGAAAATTATTATGACAGATACAAGGGAAGATTATATGAACTATTAAAAGGAGGAAAAGAAAATGCCGCAGATTAACAGAATTCGCGTAAACAATGTTAAGTATAACTTTGGTACCCAGTTTTATGACGATTTTGTTATGCGCTTTTCCTGCAAAAATACCATTTATGACTTAGCGAACGGAGGCGGAAAAAGCGTTCTTATGCTTTTACTCCTTCAAAATCTTATACCAAACTGTACTCTTGATGAAAAGCAGCCTATAGAAAAGCTTTTCAGGACAGGAAGCGGAAGCAATACCATACACTCTCTTATTGAGTGGAAACTGGATAAGGAAAACATAAAAAATAATTATAAATATATGCTTACAGGCTTTTGTGCAAGAAAGGCAAAAAATGAAGATGCTGATGAAAACACACAAAATGCTTCCATAGAATATTTTAATTACTGTATTTTTTACAGAGAGTTTAATGACAATGACCTTAAAAACCTTCCGCTTACAAACGGCAGGGAAAGGATAACATATAACGGTCTAAAAAATTATCTTAAGGACCTTGAAAAGAAAGATTACAGCCTTGAAGTAAAAATATTTGACAGAAAAGGCGAATATCAGAGATTTATAGCTTCCTACGGACTGTATGAAAGTCAGTGGGAAATCATACGTGGAATAAATAAAACGGAGGGACATGTCCGAACATATTTTGAGACAAATTACAAAACTGCAAAAAAAGTGGTGGAGGATCTGCTTATAGAGGAAATTATAGAAAAATCCTTTAACTCACGGACGGCAACTGATTATGACGAAAGAGAAAATGCAGGGGAAACCATGGCAAAAACACTTCTTGACATAAAGGACAAGCTTATAGAGCTGGCGGACAAGAAGGAAGATATTGGCAATTTTGACAGACAGGCTGAGGCCATAGACAGCTTTATAAGCAGAATATCAGGCATAAGACAGCTTTATTTTGGCAGGGAAGAAATGGAGGAGCAGATAGTAAGAGGTTCCAACACACTTGACAGAATAATAGAAGAAAGAGAGCGGCAAAGTGCTTTATATCAGGAACAGGCATCTCTTTTTACAAATGAAAAAAATAAGCTGGAAAAGCTTATTGCTACGATTAAAGTGCAAAATGATGAAAGCAGGATGAAAGCTTTAGACAGGCTTATAGAGGAGTTTACAGAAAAGCTTGCAGGCTTAAGTAATGAATACAAAGAGAAAAAACATACACTCCTTTTGCTGGAAAGTGAAAATGACTACATGGATTACCTTTATTACAAGGGCGAAAGGGACAGTGTCAAGGCAGTTTTAGAAGATATGTCAAAGGGAGATACGGACAAGGAGGACATAAAACTTAAACTGGCAGCATACGGCTGTGAGAGAAAGAAAAGAGATGAAGCAAAAAAAGCCATCATAGAAGAAAACATAAAAAAAGAAGAGACAGCATTAGAAAAGGAAAAAGCTGTTCTGGAATCCTTAAAGGAACAGGAAAACACATATATACAGGATGTATCTGTTGCAGAATATATGTTGTCTGACTGGGAAAAACGTCTTACGGAATTAAACAATGCCATATATAAGGAAAAGGAAAGACTTGGCATTGTTATGGTTACGGAATTTGGCGGGGAGCTTTCAAAAATAAGAGATGAACAGCAGACCTTATCAGCCGCTCTTTCGGAAATCAGGGAAAGAACCCTGGAATATGTAGCAGAAGGCAGCACTATAGACTACCGCTATGGTACCATTACCGAAAATATAGAAAAAACAGAGGCTGAAATAAAAAAATGCAGCGAATTAAAAAAACAATATGATGACCTGAAATCCAAGCTTGGTAAGATTGAGGAGCTGTATGGAGAACATAATCCTGACAATTTATACAAAGCCATAGATACAAGATACAGAGAAACCATAGGAGAAGCTGACAAAAACAGAAATTCCAAAGAAATGCTTAATGCTTATGAAAAAAATCTTGCGAAAGGCTGTCCTGTGGGAGAAAGCAGTGAGGTTAAAGCAGTTTTAAGTTACATAGAAAAATATCATGGTGATGTGGCAGTAAGCGGGGCTGACTTTATATCATCGTTAGACAGGGAGGAAAAGGCAGATGCCATAAGCAGAATACCTTTGCTTCCTTATTGTGTTGTCATAAAATCAGGATATGATAAAATCGTTTCAGACAGCGGCATAAGAAATATATTAAGGGGAGATTATGCTGTACCTATTGTAAAGCTGGAGGCAATAAGGGCAGGAGGCTACATTTTCGGAATGTCCGACATATCATTTGTAATGCGTGATGAAAGTCTGTTTACCGACACTGATGCTATAGAAAAAGAACACGTCAGGGTGACGGAAAGACTTAAGGATTTGGAGGAACGACAGAGAGGACTTGATGAAACCATTTCCATATTGAGGGAGGATTTGGATTTTGTAAATGAATATAATACCATATACAGGCAGAAAATAGCAGATAATGACAGAGAATATGAGGAGTGCCGTATCAGACTTAAAAGTCTGGAAAGGGATATGGAGCTTCTTGAGGAGAGAAAGCTTACGCTGGCAAAAAATAAGCAGGAGTCAGCTTCTAATCAGGAAAAACTGAAAGAAAAAAATGAATATTTACAGATGAAGGCGGCAGCAGTAGAAAAGCTTGCGGCTATGGATGATGAGACAGTTACATTATCGGGAAAGATAAGGCAGATAAAGCAAAAAGGTGAAACTCTTAAAAGGGATTATAAAAATATAGCCGCAAAGCTTAAAAGTACTGCAGACAGCATAAATTACCGCAATGAGCAGACAGCTTCATTGAGAAAAGAGATTAAGGGGATGGATGAAAGATGGGAAAAGCTGTATGCACCTTATTACAGGGATATAGAAAACCTAAGTCCATATGGATTTGAAATTATGTCCGATGAGGATCTTGACGCTAAGGCAAGAGCATTTGCTGAAATACTTCTGGGAGCTGCAAGAGATTTAAGTGACAAGAGAAAACTTATGGAAAATTATGACATTGCTATGGAAAAATCACTGGAAGCCATAGATTATAAGGGAATATCCGTAGATGACATAAAGGCAGCCTTAAGCGAGGGCAAAGTAAGGACTCATTCAAAGGAAGAACTTAAATCATATAAGGCTGTTCTGGATAATGTGTCTGATACTATAAGTCAGCTGGAGAAGGAAATTTCAGATAAAAAGGAAACAAGAGATAAACTTTTTGGAGCAGTGGAGCATGGAATTTCCGCAATAGAAGAAAAATACGGACAGTTTGAGAGGTTTTTTGACGGCGGGGAAATGGAAACTATGGATACAGACTTTAAGCTTAAGAGCTTCCGTTCACAAATAAGTGAATTGGATGAAAAACTTAAAAATCTTAAGCAGGAAATGTCCCATATAGAAGAAACCGGAAGGGAATTTATTATATATAAGAGAGATTTGGATAAAATAATTGAGAGTGCGGGAATAACTGTAACAGACAGGGAAAAAGTATGGGATGAAACGGGAGACTTTGAGAAAAGGCTCAAAGCTTTAAGCGAAAGGTATGAAAAATATCAAAGGGAGGTAATTGACAGAAAAGAGGAACTGGAGCATGAAAAGATAACTCTTTCCGATACTCTTAAAGCAATGTCCGCTTTCAGGCTTGCAGATGAAATAAGGAACAATGTAGTTATGCCAAAAAGCATACAGGAGACAGAGGAACTTATGGACAGTCTTAAGGAAATTATTGAATGTATACGCCTTGAGAAGGACAGAGTGGAAAAAAGCATAGAGGATATAGAAAGAATAAAGGACAGTTTTGAAAATCAGTGTATACAGAGCTGTATAAACATAAAAACAGAGCTTGAAAAGCTTCCAAAACTGTCAAAAATAAATATGGACGGAGAACAGATATCAATAATCGGGCTGTCGATTCCATATGTTCCGGAAAATATGTATAAAAAGCAGATGTCTGAGTATATAGATAATATAGTGGAGACGGCAGATGATATGAAATCTGAGGAGGAACGCATAAAATATATACGTGGACAGCTTTCGTGGAAAAAACTGTTTTCGGTTATTGTAACTGACATGAACGGAATTAAGCTTATGCTTTACAAGAGGGAGAGAATAAAGGAGCAGAGCAGATACTTAAGATACGAGGAAGCTGTAGGAAGTACCGGACAGTCACAGGGTATATATATACAGTTTCTTATAGCAATTATAAATTACATTACCAGTATAAATTCTCCGAATGCAGGGGTAAAGGACATAGGAAAATCCATTTTTATTGACAATCCTTTTGGCGCAGCGAAGGATGTATATATATGGGAACCTATATTTAAGCTGTTAAAGACAAACAATGTACAGCTTATAGTACCTTGCAGAGGTGCTACGCCTGCCATAACGGGAAGGTTTGATGTAAATTATGTGCTGGGACAAAAAATGATAGATGGAAAACAGCAGACAGTTGTGGTAGAATATTATAGTAACGTGGAAAGTGACACATTGGAATATGAAAAGCTTTCCTATGAGCAGAATCAATTTGTGTTTGAATAATTTGTTTTGATAGATAGGAGAAACCATGGACAGATACGAGCTTAATGTAAAAATGGAACAGATAAAAAAGCTTGCAAGACAGAAAGAGTATGCGGCTGCATCAAAAATTGCAGATACAATTGACTTTTACAAAATAAAAGAAAATAAAAATCTGCAGCTTCTGGCAGATGTATATGAAGCAAGCGGAAGATACAGTCAGGCGAAAGATGTTCTTATAGAGGCATATGCAAGAACAACTCTTGGCAGGCAGTTTGCCTACAGACTTGTAAAGCTGTGTATAAAGTCGGGAAATATAAGTGAAGCTGAGGATTTTTATGATGATTTCATAAATGCTGCACCGAAAGATAATTCAAAATATATTCTCCAGTATGAATTGGCTACTGCAAAGGGACAGCCTTTAGAAGAAAGAATAAAAATACTTGAAACCTATCTGAGCGACGATATGGATGAAAAATGGGCATTTGAACTGGCAAAGCTGTATCACAAGTCAGGACAGAAGGATAAATGTATAAGGCAGTGCGATGATGTTATACTGTGGTTCAATGATGGAAAATACGCTGACAAGGCGATGGAATTAAAAATGCTTTATGCACCTCTTACAAAATCTCAGCAGGCAAAGTATGAAGAACGCTGGATGGCAAAATCACGTGCAAACGTAAACGTGGATGACATAAAGGTTAAGGAATATGATGCAGCCAATAAGTATAATACAGTAAATATTCAGAATGCCCTTAAGGAAAGTATGGATGTAATCATGAACGAGGAGGACATGTATGCAAAGCCTTCAAAGGAAAGAGAAAAGCAGGAAGACCTTGAAAAAACAAAGGTAGTATTTACCGATGAGGTTGTAAACAGTCTTCTTTCACATACCGTAAGAGACATAAGCCTGCCGGAAAAATATAATACAGTGCCTTTAAGCCCAGTGCTGGATATGGACAGTGACGGACAGCTTGAAATGAACATAGAGGACGAGCCTGTAGATGACCAGATAGAAGGACAGATGACAATAGGAGACCTTCTGGACATGTATGAAAAGCGTGAGGCGGAAGAAGTGTTGACAGAAGCGGCAGTTACGGAAGAAACAGAAGAAACGGAAGAAAGCATAAATAACGCAGAAGATGATAAGGAAATATCGGAGGATAACCCTGAAACACCTGATATGGAAATGATTGATGAAGATGAAACAGAGGAATCACACGAAGACAGTACGGAAGATGAATTATTCAGTGATGATTTGCTGGATGATGAAATAAGTGAAAGGCTTGCCGGAGAAGAACAGGATGAACCTCAGGTGGATTTGGAGGAAAAGCTTATGGATGTCACTGTTGATATAAGTGATGTGCAGATAGCACTTGCAAAGATTTCGGGAGCACTTGACGAGTCATATGATGAAGGAAAGAATGAGGAACAGCAGGAGGCTGCCGACCATAAGAGTATTTTGGAAGAAACCGAAGAAGATATAGAAGAATTTGATGAAGAAGTTGAAGATGATGTAAATGAATTTGCTGAAGAAGCTGAAAATACTGCAACTGAATTTAATGAAGAAACCGAAGATACTGCAAATGAATCTGACGAAGAAATGAAAGAAATAACAGAAGAGGAAGAGAAACCGCAGTCTGCAGAAAGTGATAAAACAGAGGCGGCAGAAGATTCTCAGGAACCGGAAGAAACTTTTGACGAAGCTCAAAAGGAAGACGCACAAAAGGAAGAAGCAGATATTAAAAAAGAAAAGGCAGACAACACAAATCCGCAGCCTGCAAAACAGATTGGAAACAATGAGGTTAAGGAACTTATAAAGGACTTCGTTACAAAGTATTCCGGTGTGCAGGGGCTTGACAGACAGCTTCTTGCAGTGCTTCAGGCGGTACTGATTAATCACAATACACGGCTTATTGTAATGGGTGAGGTAAAGAGTGGAAAAACTGCACTTGCCATAGACCTTGTGAAAATTATAAATAAAATACAGCAGATACGTGGAAGAAAAATAGCTAAAATAAACGGTGACGTACTTAATGAAGGCAACGTATCCGAATATTTTGAAAAGCTTGCAGGTATGGATATTATAATTGAAAGGGCAGGCTCATTAAATAATACAGTAGCAGCTAAGATTATCGAGGAAACAGAAAATGACCCGGACTACAGAATACTGGTATTAGAGGACGAAAAGTCTAATATGGAAGAATTTCTTAAAAACAATGAACAGGCAGATAAGCTCTTTAAGGGAAGACTGGTCGTAAGGCAGAATAAAATAAGAGACTGGGCATTAGTTGCAAAGAAATATGCAGAAGCACAGGGTTATGAAATAGACGAGATGGGAATACTTGCCCTTCATGCCAGAATAGATGACCTTTATGCGATTTCACTTCTTATAGGAAAAAATCAGGTAGAGGAAATCATTGATAATGCCATAAAGAAATCAAAGAGTAAAAGATTTGGAAAAGTCCTTAAGCTGTTTGGAAAGGAAAGAGAAAAAATACTTAGGGAGGAAGACTTTTAAAATTGAAAACGCCGGTTAAGTGGCAGATTGAGAGGAAACATGAACAAGGAATATGTAAACGCACCATTTTTTAGGAGAGGAATAGCATTTGTTATAGATGCAGCAATGGCATTTTTGCCGGCACTTGTTGTTTATATTCTTTTTACGGGAGGTTATAAGGGACTTGCACCGGTATATTATCCGGCACCTATAATAGGAGCAGTTTCTATGGTAGACTTACCTGTTGAAGTGAATGAAAAGGTAAGTCATGTAACAACAGATGAGGGTGGCACCATTTCAACTACAAATTACTCAATGACAGCTACAGGAGCAAGGCTTTTATCGGTGGTAGTCATTGTTATGTATGTAGGCTACGGAACATTCTGTACCATAGTTTACGACGGAAAAACCATAGGAAAAAAGTTTATGAAAATTAAGGTTGTTTCGGAAAATGAAGAAAAAATGACAAAATCATTTTTGCTTAGAGAGCTTTTGGGAAAGGTAGTCGTAAATTCTACAGTTGTCGTACCTGCAGTATCAGTGTTTATGGCTGCTTTTGGAAAAGATAAAAAGACAGTCCATGATTATATAGGAAAAACAAGAGTGGTTATGGAATAAAGCTTTTTGGAGGCACACTATGGAGACTGTTATTAAGAAACTTAATATATGTAAAGAAAAAGATTTATCGGATACAGATATGTCCCATATAGATTTATCGGATGCCGGCAAAATAATACGTGACGGAGGTCTTGTGGCATTTCCTACGGAGACCGTTTACGGACTTGGAGGAAATGCTTTAGACAAGGAGGCAGCTTCCAAAATATACAGTGCTAAGGGAAGACCATCGGACAATCCGCTTATTGTACATATATCAAAAATAGAACAGATAGATGGAATTGCCATAAATATAAGCGAAAATGCGCGAAAACTGATGGAGGCGTTTTGGCCGGGCCCTCTCACCATAATATTAAATAAGGGGGATAAAGTTCCGTATGAGACTACGGGAGGTCTTAATACTGTTGCCGTAAGAATGCCAAATCACCCGATAGCACTTAAACTCATAGATGAGGCGGGAGTGCCTATAGCTGCACCAAGTGCAAATACATCAGGAAGACCAAGCCCTACACTTGCAAGCCATGTGGAAGAGGATATGAACGGCAGAATCGATATGATAATAGACGGAGGACAGGTAGGCATAGGAATAGAATCTACCATAATAGATATGTCAGCAGATACACCTATGATATTAAGACCGGGATACATTACAAAAGAAATGCTGGAAAGCATTATAGGGAGCGTAGAGACTGATAAGGTAGTACTGGCAAAATCAGTGGAAGAAATAGGCGGTGATTATAAGCCAAAGGCACCGGGAATGAAATACAGACATTATGCACCTAAGGCAGAGCTTATAATGTTTGAAGGTACCGTGGAAAACGTGGCTAAAGCCATTAATGAAAGAGTAGAGGAAGACATAAAAAACGGTAAAAAACCGGCAGTTATATGTACCGATGAAACAAAAAATCTGTACCATAAAGGCTCTATAAAATCCATAGGGGCAAGAAACAATCAGGAAACTATAGCGTATAATCTATATCAGCTCCTTAGGGAATTTGACAATATGGATATAGACTGCATATATGGAGAAACCTTTTATGGAACAGGACTTGGACAGGCAATTATGAACAGACTTATTAAGGCAGCAGGATATCATCTGGAACAGGTGTAGGTAAAAGCTTCTATAATAAAAAGTGATGGAAAGGAAAGTGTTTACAGATTGACATACAGGAAAATTATATTTGTAAGTGAGGAAAATATTTTTACAAGTCCGATAGCAGAAGCTCTGATGAAAAAAAGACTTTTGGAGGAGAAAGACGAAAAAACACAGGTTTCATCATGCGGAATGGTAGTACTGTTTCCGGAACCCGCCAATCCAAAAGGAGTTGCCATAGCAAAAAGCAGAGGCTTAAATATAGAGGAGCATAGAGCGAGAGAAATAAGCACAGATATGTTTGGGACAGATGTTCTGGTACTTACTATGTCAGAAAAAATAAAAGCATCAATATACGAAAAGTACAAAAATGCCGTAAATATATACACAATAAAAGAATTCGTCGGACTTGAAGGAGATGTGGAGGCGCCTTACGGCAAGGGAATGAAAGAATACGGAGAGGTATATACACAGCTTGAAAAACTGGTTTCGATGATAACGGAGAAAATAAAATAAATATAAAAAGTGTCATATAATGGCACTTACATAAAATAAAAAACTGCAGAAGCAGTATAAGGAAGGAGAAAAAATTATGATAGCATTAGGAAGTGATCAGGGAGGATTTGAATTAAAGCAGGAAGTTATTAAACATCTTGAGGAAAGAGGTCTTGAGTTTAAGGACTTTGGAAGCTACGACACAAAAAGCGTCGATTACCCTGAATATGCAAAAAAAGTCTGCAAGGCAATTAATGACGGTGAGTGTGATAAAGGTATTCTTATATGTGGAACAGGTATAGGAATATCCATTACAGCCAATAAAATAAAAGGTATAAGGGCAGCACTCTGCACAGACTGCTTTATGGCGGAGGCCACAAGACTCCACAATGATGCAAATGTACTGGCATTAGGCGGCAGGGTAGTAGGCCCGGGACTTGCCCTTAAGATAGTTGACACATTCCTCGACACACCATTCTCAAATGAAGAAAGACATATAAGACGTATAAACGCGATAGAAGATTAGTCCATAAAAAATAACCGCACATTACTTCTGTTTACAGATAGAAAACCGTGAAAAATCAATAGAAAAGAAGGTGGCATATTATAATGGAAAAACGAGAGGATTATATTAGCTGGGATGAATATTTTATGGGAGTTGCCATGCTTTCGGCACTTCGCTCCAAAGACCCAAATACACAGGTTGGAGCCTGCATAGTAAGTCCTGACAATAAAATATTATCTATGGGCTACAATGGATTTCCCATAGGCTGTTCCGACGATGATTTTCCATGGTCAAGAGAGGGAACAGAGGGAGATATTGACAACAAATATTTTTATTCCACCCACAGCGAATTAAATGCAATATTAAACTACCGAGGAGGAAGTCTGGATGGCTGCAAACTGTATGTAACACTTTTCCCGTGCAACGAATGCGCCAAAGCAATAATACAGTGCGGAATAAAGGAAATCGTGTACAGAGATGATAAATATTCAGATACACCCGGAGTCAGGGCATCCAAAAGAATGCTTTCATCATCAGGTGTAAAGTATACTAAATATACTGAAACCGGTAGAGAAGTTATGCTGAAATTTTAAAGGATTAAAGTGAGGTTAATTCAGTTCAGATATATGCCTGCGGATTTAAAACGGG
>CAMENQ010000006.1 GCA_945928585.1 uncultured Roseburia sp.
GTGCAAGAGCTATAGGATATGGCATATACTCCTCTGTCTCATTTGTGGCATAGCCGAACATCATACCCTGATCTCCTGCACCTATGGCGTCAAGTTCAGAATCTGTCATAGTATTTTCCTTTGCCTCAAGCGCTTTATCCACACCTAATGCAATATCCTCTGACTGTTTGTCCAAAGAAACCAAAACTGAACATGTTTTTGCATCAATACCATAGTCTGCGTTTGTGTAGCCTATTTCTTCGAGAGTGTTCCTTACTATGCTTTGTATATCAACATTTGCTTTTGTGGTAATCTCTCCCATTACCATTACCATACCTGTAGTAGTACATGTCTCACATGCTACTCTGCTCATTGGGTCCTGAGCCATCATAGCATCAAGCACTGCATCTGAAACTGCATCACAGATTTTATCCGGATGTCCTTCTGTTACTGATTCTGATGTGAATAATCTTTTTTCCATCTTCATTTTCCTTTCCATTCATATGTATACAATTTACATGTTTCAAAAAACGCCGCGCGGCAGCGGCGCTTTCAAATTCGCATTTTTTACGCTGTCGCTTTAGGAGTTTCCTATTATACCAAAAAAGTCCGCTGTAAGCGGACTTGATTTTCAAGGTATCAAATCCTCTTATTGTTCGATTAACTCGCTCAGGTAGGCACCTTCCTCATAGGGGGTTGCCGGGTTTCACAGATCCTTGTATCTCCACCACTCTGAATAAGAGAAATTTATGTTTAGTTTTACTGTTGTTATTATATTATTACTAATATATAATTATGTCAAGCTGTTTTCAGCTTAAATTTCTGAATCTCTTTATCATCATGTACTACGTCTATACTTCCGCCAAGCTTTCTGATTTTTTGCGGAAAATCCTCATAGCCTCTCTGAATAAAATGAATGTCCTCCACGAGAGTATAGCCCTCTGCTCCAAGCCCTGCCAGCACAAGTGCTGCACCTGCCCTGAGATCAAGTGCATTTACCTGGGCTCCCTTAAGCATTTCAACGCCTTCAATGACTGCCACGTTTCCTTCCACCTTTATATTTGCTCCCATAAGCGTAAGCTCATCTGCATATTTAAAACGGTTATCAAAAATACTTTCAATAACGGTACTTGTTCCTTTTGCAGTGGCAAGTGTAACTGTCATCTGTGGCTGCATATCTGTAGGAAATCCCGGATATGGAAGTGTCTTTATCTGGCTGCTGTTAAGCTTTTCTGCCCCAATTACTCTTACGGCATCATCATATTCCTCTACACTGCAGCCTATCTCATAAAGCTTAGCTGAAATTGCTTCCAAATGCTTTGGAATAACATTTTTCACAAGTATATTTCCCTTTGTTACTGCTGCAGCACACATAAATGTACCTGCCTCTATCTGATCAGGAATAACCGAATACTCTGTACCATGAAGCTTCTCAACTCCCTTTATTCTGATAACATCTGTACCGGCTCCCTTTATATTGGCTCCCATACTGTTAAGCATATTTGCCACATCTACAATATGCGGCTCCTTAGCCACATTTTCCATAATAGTGGTTCCCTTTGCCAATGTAGCTGCAAGCATAATGTTAATTGTTGCACCTACTGATACTGTATCAAAGAATATATGATTTCCCATAAGTTCCTTCGACTCAGTAATAATTTTTCCATATTCTATGCTTACATCTGCTCCCAAAAGCTTAAATCCCTTTATGTGCTGGTCTATGGCTCTTGTTCCAAGATTACACCCTCCCGGCATGGATACCTCTGCTTTATTGTATTTTCCTAAAAGTGCACCTAACAGATAATATGATGCTCTCATCTTTTTTATATATTCATTGTCTGCACATATGGAAGCTATGGTGCTTCCGTTTATTTTTACTGTGTGTCTGTCCTGTCTTATAACTGTAGCTCCAAGCTCAGCTATGGCATCTATAAGTACATTTATATCTTTTACATCCGGTAAATTTTCTATGGTAACCGTCTCATCAGTCATAATAGAAGCCGCAAGAATAGGAAGTGCTGCATTTTTTGCACCACTTATCTCTACCTCACCAACTAAAGGTCTTCCGCCTTTAACAATGTATCTCTCCATTGCGATACTCCTTTTCATAATCAAACAAATGCTGTATTCAGTTTACTATATATATTAATCAATCCGTATTTTATTCAAAGCAAAGTGCCTTTCGGCAACAAAATAAATCGAGCAGGATTACCCACTCGTTTTGATTATATCATAAAGTTTCTATTTGTAAAGTTGTATTTTTAAAAATATATAAGACTTAGTAATAGTTCAGCACTGCCCCTGACGTATATGCCTGTAGCTTTATAGCGGAGGTGTGATGGTGTCAGCAGGGTGCAGGCTGTTATATATTATGTGTGTAAGCTTCGGAGAACGCAGGAAATTTTATCAATGTAAAACTGCTATCTGCAAAGCGGCGGTCGTAACTCGGAAATGGCTTGAAGTCTCAAGCCATTTCCTCAGACAGACGACCTCTGCTAAGCAGATAGCAGTTTTACATTAATAAATTTCCAGCATTCTCCTCAATGCTTACACACATAATATATATCCGCCTGCACCCTGCTGACACCATCACACCTCCGCCATAAAGCTACAGGCACATACGTCAGGGGCAGTGCTGAACTGTTACTAAGTCTTACCTTAATTAAGATACGTAAGAGGATTTACCTTTGTTCCGTTTACTATAATTTCAAAGTGTACATGTGGTCCCGTACTGTTTCCTGTACTTCCGGAGCGTCCGATGACCTCTCCCTGCTGCACATAATCTCCTACAGATACAAGAACTTTACTCATATGTCCGTATCTGGTCTGTATTCCATTTCCATGCTGAATGGTTACACAATATCCGTATGATCCGTACCATCCTGCCTGTATTACCGTACCGCCGCATGATGCCATTATGGATGTACCTGTAGAACATGCCCAGTCTACACCCTGATGTACTGTTCCCCATCTGGCACCAAAGCCTGATGTTAATGTACCGCCTGAGATAGGCTTAATAAATGTAGGCGGTGTAATGGTTCCTACCTCTACCACTCTTGCATCGGCCTGTGTAATCACAGATTCACTGAGTATTTTCCTTGAGCTTTCAACTCCATTTTCATATACAATATCTGCTACTACCTGTCTGTAGCCTTCCGAACCTTCATTTAACACCTTTGAGTAGGTTGTGTACTGGCTGTCGTTATATACATATTCTACCGGCAGATTGTAAGATTCATCATATGTTTTCTGCTCCTCTACAATAACCGACAACTCCGGTTCCGGCACAGTGACATTTATTCTGTCACCTATCTGTATATACTTTTCTACACTGAAATCAGGATTCATGGCAAGCAGCTCGTCCAGTGTCAAATCAAACATTAAAGCTATTCCGCTAAGGGTATCTCCCTCAACCACTTCATATATCTTGTTTTCCTCTTTTTCCTTTGTCACAAGTTCTATAGCTTCATCAAGTGAATTTATCTGTGTTTCAGGCACATATGTTTCAACAATCTCTATATCTTCACTGAAATTTATTCCTACTATACCATCCTCTGATACAGAAGTTTCTGCTGACTCAACGCTCCCTGTCTGTGTTCCCTCTGCTGCCATAACAGTAGGCTGTGTTTTTTCATCAGTATCAACACTTACAAACTCATAAGTAATGTATGAAAATCTTGAATCTGTACTGTCTGTCAGAACTGATGTAAACTTTCCTTCCGTATCATATTTATTTTTTGCAGCATTTAACAGCTCCATAACTTCTTCCTTAGAACTGAGAGTCACGGTAAAACCTTCTATGTCTACCACATATGCCTTATTCTTTACTTCTACGGCTGATGCACTGAGTCTGTCATAAAGCTTGTCCTCAAGCTCTTCTTTTTCCATCTTTTTTCCATACAGCTTATCTTCCTCATATATATTAAGGTCGTAATCTATATATACTGATGACTCATTCTCATTTTCCAAAGAAAGTCTCGCCTCCAGATATGCTTCCTCCGCTATATCAGGTGAAGAAACTACTCCTATCTTTTCACCATTAAATACTACCGAATAGTATCCCTCATCCGTAGAAGACAATCCGTTAAACCAAGGAAATGCAACTACCATTAAGCCGCATACTATGCCGGCAGATTTTATATATACCCATTTAAGTTTTCTTGCATACTTTGTTATTTTCATGACCATTCTCACCTTGTTTCCTTTTTGCTTCAGGTTTTTGGCAATTCAATGTAATACTTACGTAACATTCACATTTTAACAGCAATACTCTTTTTTGTAAACCCCCTTTGTGCATATTTAATATGTAAAATGTGGCATTTCCGGTATGATGCTTAGCCGGCTTGCTGCTCCCCTAGCTTTTTTTCTATATCAAGTACAGTTTCTCTTATGCCTTTACCTTTTTCTTCCACTACTATGTCTGCATATTTACTATAGAGAGGTTCTCTCTCATCATACAGATCCTTAAGGCTTTGCCCCTCTTTAAGGACTACTCCTCTGCCTTTTAAGTCTCCAAGTCTTGAATTTATTTCCTCATAGGAAGCCTTTAAATATATAATGGTGCCTATTTCTTTTAAATGCTCCATGGCCTCTTCTCCGTATATTACACTTCCGCCTGTTGCAATAACTGTTTTTTCATAATCAAGTGTTTTATTTACATCATTTTCTATTTTAATAAAACCGTCTATACCTTTTTCACTTATAATATCCTTTAAAAGCATACCGGTTTTTTCCTGTATTACCAAATCTGAATCCATAAATTTATATCCCATTACTTTTGCAAGTACAACACCTGCTGAGCTTTTACCTACACCGGGCATTCCTATAAGTATTATGTTTCTTTTATTCATTTTCCTGTCCTCCTGTAAAGCCTGTAATGACTGGGATTATACACTATTTTCTCCCATTTCTCAACCCTATACTTGTTGACATTTAAAATTAATTGTCATATAATCACTTGGTAAATCATTTTTAAAAAATACAAATGTAGTAAGAAATGTGAGGAACATTATGAGAGGAACTCCAAAAAAAGAAGATTTGTTTAAAATTCCAAATCTTCTATGCTATATACGAATTTTAATGGTGCCGCTTTTCATTTATCTGTTTTTATCAGGGTATTACTGGCAGTCAGCTGTTGTTGTATTACTTGCTGCCGGCACTGATATTTTAGACGGGTATATTGCAAGACACTTTAACCTGACTACTGACTGGGGCAAGTTTATTGACCCTGTTGCAGACAAGATGATGCAGTTTTCCATGTTGATTTTAACTATTTTTAAAATAAAATGGGTGCTTATCCTTGTTATCTGCTTTACCATAAAGGAAATTATCCTTTTAATAATCGGAATCTATATCTACCACAATGATTACAACCTTAATGGTGCTAACTGGGCAGGAAAACTTTGTACTGTAGTTATGGATACTGTTTTGCTTATATTTATTGCCTTTGATGGCATACCCGATGCACTTGCCATTATTCTGGTAGCCATAGTGATTGTTGTTTTGCTTATATCCTTTGTGGTATATCTTTCACAATATAAAAAATTGTACGATGAACATATAAAAAAGAAGAAAGCCTAGGCCTTCTTCTTTTTTTCTACGCTGTATCCGAATTTTCCTATCTTTTTTCCTAATTCAAAATACTCTCCATGGGAATATGATATAAGACGACTTAAATTCAAATCAAATTTTCCTGTCTCATCCATATATTTTTCATCTACTGATACCCCGGCTACTTCTGCCAAAAACATATGATGACTTCCAAGCTGTTTGATTTCTGTCACCTTACATTCTATACTTACAGGGCTTTCTCCTATGCCCGGCACACTTACATGCTCCATAGGCACAGGTGTAAGCTTCATCTCTTTAAATTTGTCCACATCCCTGCCGGATTTAACACCGCAGAAGTCAGTTGCATATACAAGTGCTTCATTTGTAAGATTAATTACAAACTCTCCTGTTTCTTTTATTATATCGTAGGAATATCTCTCAGGTCTTACGGATATTGATACCATAGGCGGATTTGTGCATATGGTTCCCGCCCATGCTACCGTTATAATATTTGGTTTTTCTCCCGGTCTTTTGCAGCTTACCATCACTGCCGGAACAGGGTAAAGCATATTGCCCGGTTTCCACTGTTGTCTGCTCATAGCCTACTCCTTATTAATCTTTTCTATTGCTCAGCCTCTAACGAGTAATCTATACAATTTATAATCATGTCAACTGCCTGCCATTCTCCGTCAATATATTTAAAATATACTGCCGCTATAGCTGTATTACTTCCGGCGTAATTTTTCCTGTAACCGTTTATGACTGTTCTTCCTTTTTTTGCAGTATAATTCACATCATAAATCATATTAACCGTGACGCTGTCATTATATACAAAATCTGTCAGCTCATACCTTAATGATGTTATTTCCATGCTTATAAGTGTTCTTCCGTCTTCCTGATTTATTTCGTTATGTAAGACTTTCAACTGCTCTTCTATATGACTGTATCCCTCTTCACTTTCTCTGAAAAGCGGTTTTACAATGTCTGTATTTCCATCCATCAGTCCGCATGAATAACTTGCCTGAAGTATTTGTACTGCTTTACTCTGCATAGCCTGCAAATGTTCTGATTTAATAGGAATCATTTCTTGTGTAAGCTCATATTTTTCATTATTCTTTTCCCATAATACATTTTCAGTGATTGTATCTATACTCTCTCCCTCTATCTTTATTGTATGCTGTCCCATAAAGATTCTGTCAAGTGTATACACTGTATTTCCTGTTTCCTCATTTGTTCCTGTTACGCAGTCACTTATATCTATGCCGTCAAATGTTAACTTGACATAGGCCGGAGCTTCTATCGTACAGTTTTTTATAATAAAGTTGTCAACACTGCCTTTCCATGTAGTAAACACTAAAAGAATATTTTCAGGCTGTTTTTTCAGTGTCATTGTGTATGTACCCTCGACTTCTATTGTCGCCGGTTCTGTATCTTTCTCTGCTGTAGTTTCCGCTGCAGGTGTTTCTTCTGCAGGTGCTTCCGCTGCTCCCTCTGCAGGCGTCTCTGCCGCAGGTGCTTCCGCTGTTCCTTCTGCAGGCGTCTCTGCTGCAGGTACTTCCGCTGCTCCTTCCGCAGGTGTCTCCTGTACGGTTGGGTCTGTGCTTTCCTGTATATCCTGAGTTTCAACCTCCTTGTTCATTTTATATTTTGCCCTTACCGTGGCATAGTCTCCGCTTCTGCTGTCAACTACTATTTCATAATCTGTAACATCTCCGTCAAGAGAAGTCTGTGACATCATCTGGGAAAATGTATTGAGATTTATAAACTTTGACTCTGTAATCTCTGTTTTCTGATACATATTGTACCAGTTATTATTCATATAGTAACCAAAGTACTCATCTGCAAAAACCTTAGGACCTCCTCTTACCTGACCTACAGCCACTAAAATTCCTATTCCTCCCGCCAGGGCAAGAAGAAGGAGCGAGGATACAAGCTGCCAGATTATTCCTACTACTTTATTTTGCTTCCATTTTTTTATTTTTCTGTGAATACGGCCAAATACAGTTTTTGGGGTTTTTTCCCTGCCATGCTCATCCTCATCAACATTTATTATTTCAATCCCTATATCATCAAGGTTTTCTTCCTCATTTTTATTTTCAGTTTCATTTACAACACTGTCTTCCGACAGTTTTTCTTCTTTTTCGTCTAATTTTATATCCTTATTTTCTTTATCATTATCTTCCATGTCATTTCTCCTTACTTCCGGCTATGCTCTTATGAAGCAGCTTTCTACTCTCCACCTTCATCTATAGTCAGTGCATCTATGGATATTTTCATCAGCTCCTTTATCTCCTCCTCTGACAATGCCAGCCTGTCCGATAATTCCTTAAGGGTGGCTTCCCTTCCCAGCTCCTTTGCCATTTCAGTAGATGCATCATTTAATGCATTTATACGCTCCACTAAGTGATTGGAGGTTCTGCTGCTGCCAAGCTCCTGAAAAACAGCCCTTTCCATACTTTTTCTCACTCTGTCAAATATGGATTTTTCAAATTCTTCAAGACTTTCTTTTCCGTCATACTCTATAACAGCCTCATAAAGTGCTAAATTTCCCTCTGCGACTAAATCACTTTTTCCAAGAGGACTGTTAAGGTACTCCTGACTTATTTTAATTACATCTGCAAGATAGCTTTCCGTCAGGGCTTTTGTACAGTCTGCATTTCCCTTTAAATGTCCGCTAAGCATTTCATCCCTTTTTCCATTTTCCGGTGAAATACCTTTAAGGTCATCCTCATACATTTTATAAAAGGTTTTTGCCTCCTCGGTCTCCTGCTTTCCTACTGCCTGCGGGGTTTCCTCAGTTTTTTCACCTTCGTCTTCCTTTGTCTTAACTCCGTCTATTTCTATCTTAAGTCCTGCAAGATAATTATATATAAAATCGTATTTTTCTTCATTATCAATAATATCTTTAAAGTACAGTCTTATCTGCTCTTTTGTAAGCCTGTTTCCTGAAACGGTGGCGAACTCCACCAATTCTGCAAGAGTCTCATTAAATTCTTTCTTTTTATCTATGTCCTGCATAGTTAAATCCTTTCCTGCATAGTCATAATTTTATGATAAATATCCTGCATCTTTTTATCTGTAGCTGCTATTACGCTGGCGCAATCTGCCAGTTCCTCCACTATTCTGTCTGCGTCAGGAATTCCTTTTTTATATTTAACCTGATGCTCCAGTGATGCCCAAAAGTCCATGGCAATAGTCCTTATCTGTACTTCTACTCTTCTGGATAAGGTTTTGTCTGATAAAAATATAGGAATCTCCACTATCAGGTGTAATGAACGATATCCGTTATCCTTTGGGTTCTGTATGTAATCCTTCCTTTTAAGAAGCTTAATATCATCCTGTTTTATCAGCATATCTGCTACACTGTATATATCTTCTATAAAAGAACATATTACCCTTATTCCTGCCACATCATTAAGATGCTCTTCCATAGATTCCACCGTAATAGGCCATTCATTTCTTCTAAGCTTTCCAATAATGCTCTGCGGCGACTTAAGTCTGGAGGTTATGGATTCTATAGGGTTTCTCTTTGTTCTCAGTGATAATTCTTCATTTAAAATCTCCAGTTTTGTCTGTATCTCCCTGATGGCACTGCTGTTATAAAGCATTGCCTCCTCAAACTTTTCTGCTTCCTCAAAAAACATCTCCGGAACTACTATTCTCGAATATTCGTCTGTATACTTTGTTCTTCCGCTCATACGTTTATTACCTTTCAATGCTGCCAATCAGATGTCCACGCAAATCATAGGGAGATGTGCTTCACATCTCCCTACACTTGCATAACATATCTTTGTCTGTTAATACCTTCTACTTTACAAAGTCCTTAACCTTAGCATAAATACCCTTTGCATCAAGTCCATACTTTTCAATAAGCTTAACTGCAGGACCTGATTCACCAAACTGGTCGTTGATACCTATCTTTAATACCTGTGTAGGTGCCTTTGCACTTAATGCATCACAAACGGCACTTCCAAGACCGCCTATAACTGAGTGTTCCTCTACGGTAACTACTTTTCCGGTCTCCTTTGCTGCTGCAACAACAAGTTCCTCATCAAGAGGTTTAATTGTATGTATATTTATAACCTTGGCATTTACGCCATCCGCTTCAAGCATTTTTGCTGCTTCAAGGGTTTCCGCAACACATAAACCTGTGGCAATAATGGTAACATCCTTGCCTTCCTTAAGTGTAACACCCTTACCTATCTCAAACTTATAATCAGGTGTGTCATTTATAACAGGTGTAGCAAGACGTCCAAATCTTATATAAACAGGTCCGTCATGGTCTATGGCTGCCTTTACTGCCGCCTTTGCCTCTACGTCATCTGAAGGATTTATAACTACCATACCCGGAATAGTTCTCATAAGAGCTATATCCTCATTACACTGATGGGTAGCTCCGTCCTCACCTACAGATATACCTGCATGTGTAGCGCCTATCTTTACATTTAAGTGTGGATATCCCACTGAGTTTCTAACCTGCTCAAAAGCTCTTCCTGCTGCAAACATAGCAAATGAGCTTACGAAAGGAATCTTTCCTGTAGCTGCAAGTCCTGCTGCTATGCCTACCATATTACACTCTGCAATACCACAATCTATATGTCTCTCAGGAAATGCCTTCTTAAAAACACCTGTCTTGGTAGCTGCTGCTAAGTCAGCGTCAAGAACTACGAGATTTTCATACTGGGCACCAAGCTCTGCCAATGCGTTGCCGTAGCTGTCTCTTGTGGCTATCTTCTTTACTTCTGACATAATGCTTCACCTACCTTCTCTAAATCTGCCATAGCAATAGCGTACTCCTCATCATTTGGAGCCTTGCCATGCCAGCCTGCATTATTCTCCATAAATGATACGCCTTTTCCCTTAACGCTCTTAAATACAATAGCCGTAGGCATTCCCTTTGTGGCTTTTGCCTCATCAAATGCTGCCTTTATTGCATCAAAATCATGTGCATCTACATTCTCTATAACGTGGAAATTAAATGCCTTAAACTTGTCTCCAATAGGATAAGGAGAACATACATCCTCTACTTTACCGTCTATCTGGAGTCCGTTATTATCTACCATAACTACAAGATTGTCAAGCTTTCTGTGTCCTGCGAACATAGAAGCCTCCCAAACCTGTCCTTCCTGTATTTCTCCATCTCCGAGAAGTGTATATACTCTGTAGGAATCTCCGCTTAACTTAGCTGAAAGTGCCATACCTACTGCTGCTGATATACCCTGTCCCAAAGAACCTGATGACATATCAACGCCCGGAATATGTTTCATATCAGGATGTCCCTGAAGATATGAGCCTAACTGTCTCAGTGTCTTTAAATCCTCCACAGGGAAATAACCTCTCTGTGCCAGTGTAGAATAAAGTCCCGGAGCAGTATGTCCCTTTGAAAGTACAAATCTGTCTCTGTCTGCTTTCTTTGGATCCTTTGGATCAATGTTCATTTCCTCAAAATAAAGATATGTAAAGATGTCTGCTGCCGATAATGAACCACCCGGATGTCCTGCCTTAGCACTATGTACAGCAGTCACTATCCCTTTACGAACTTCATTGGCAGTCTTCTGCAATGCTAACTTGTCCATTAAATTACCCCTTTCCTGCTTATTCGCCAAATACTGCCTTATAATCTGCCTGGAATTTTGCAATACCCTGATCTGTAAGCGGATGCTTTGTCATCTGCTCAATTACCTTATAAGGTACTGTAGCAATATCTGCTCCTGCAAGTGCGCAATCTGTAACATGGATAGGATTACGTACTGATGCTGCTATAATCTGTGTATCAATGCCTGCTACCGCAAACATATCTGCAATCTGTCTGATAAGGTCAATACCAGGCTGTGAAATATCATCAAGTCTTCCAAGGAAAGGTGATACATATGTAGCTCCTGCTCTTGCTGCAAGTAATGCCTGATTTGCTGAAAATACAAGTGTAACATTTGTCTTAATTCCCTCAGATGCAAGAACCTTTGTAGCCTTTAAGCCCTCTACCGTCATAGGAATCTTAACTACCATATTAGGATGAATCTTTGCGATTTCTCTTCCTTCTTTAATCATTCCCTCTGCATCTACTGTAGTTGCTTTAACTTCTCCACTTATAGGTCCGTCCACGATAGAAGCTATTTCTTTAATAACTTCATTAAAATCTCTTCCTTCCTTTGCAATAAGTGATGGATTTGTAGTAACACCACAGATAACTCCCATGTCATTTGCTTTCCTGATGTCCTCTACATTTGCTGTGTCAACAAAAAATCTCATTTTAAAAATCCTCCTTATATTTTGTTTTGTTTCGACATAAATTTTGAAAAAATACCTTTTTAAAACCCGTTCTGGCATTTGATAATATTATACCACTTTTATAACAATATGTCTATTTTCAAATTTATAATTTACTGTTTTTTTACATTTTTATCTTTTATATTTCATTTCACCGCAAGCTTAATCTGTTACGCATCAGACCTTTTGACAACCTAATCATTATAGGTAAAAAAATATCACGTTCCTTGCAATGACTTAATTTATATTTTTAGCCATTGACTAAAACGTGATATCTTTATTATTACATTTACTTAACCATATTAAGTCTGACAATGGATCTCTTAAGTGCCAGTTCAGCTCTGTTTCTGTCTATTCCTGAGCCACCATCCTTAAGCCGTCTCTCAGCCCTTATCTTAGCTTCCTCGGCTCTGTTCTTATCGATTTCATCAGGCCATTCGGCTACCTCAGCCATTATCTTTACCTTGTCCTTAAGAATAACCACAAATCCTGACATAACTGCTGCAGTCTTTAAACCTGCCGCTTCATGTATCTTTACAACGCCCGGCATTAAGACATTTGTCATAGGTATATGGTTTTTATAAATTCCAATCTCTCCTTCGCTTGTGGTAAGCTCAAGAAAATTTGCCTCACCTTTATAAAATACACGCTCCGGTGAAATTATCTCCAGTGCAAACATCTTCTCATCTGCCATCTGTCTACCTCACTATTTGTTTACTCTTGCCAGCACGTCATCTATGCTACCTGCATTTAAGAAGTAGCTTTCAGGTATATCATCATGCTTTCCTTCGATTATTTCCTTAAAGCCCTGTATTGTCTCTGAAATAGGTACATATCTTCCTTCAAGTCCTGTAAACTGACCTGCTACGAAGAATGGCTGAGACAGGAATCTTTGAACTTTTCTTGCTCTTGCCACAACAAGCTTATCGTCCTCTGAAAGCTCGTCCATACCAAGAATAGCGATAATATCCTGCAATTCCTTATACTTCTGAAGTATTTCCTGAACACTTCTTGCCACCTTATAATGTTCCTCGCCCACGATACGCGGATCAAGAATACGCGATGTTGATTCAAGCGGATCTACAGCAGGGTAAATACCAAGCTCTACTATAGAACGCGAAAGAACGGTTGTAGCATCAAGATGTGCGAATGTTGTAGCCGGAGCCGGGTCCGTAAGGTCATCCGCAGGAACATATACAGCCTGAACAGATGTGATGGAACCATTTTTTGTAGAAGTAATACGCTCCTGCAACGCACCCATCTCAGTCTGAAGTGTAGGCTGATAACCTACGGCTGAAGGCATACGTCCAAGCAGCGCTGAAACTTCTGAACCTGCCTGTGTGAAACGGAAGATATTGTCAATGAAAAGAAGTACGTCCTTTCCACCCTTATCTCTGAAATACTCTGCCATGGTAAGTCCGGTAAGTCCGACTCTCATTCTGGCTCCCGGCGGCTCATTCATCTGTCCGAATACCATGGTTGTTTTATTGATAACTCCCGAATCCATCATTTCATGGTACAGGTCATTTCCTTCTCTCGTACGTTCACCTACACCTGTGAATACGGAATATCCGCCATGCTCCGTGGCAATATTTCTGATTAACTCCTGAATAAGTACTGTTTTACCTACACCGGCACCGCCGAACAGACCTATTTTACCACCCTTCTGATATGGGCAGAGCAGGTCAACAACCTTTATACCTGTCTCAAGCATTTCTGTAGATGTTGACTGTTCATCAAAGGCAGGAGCCTTTCTGTGAATAGGGAGATACTCCACTCCCTGTGGTGCTTCCTTATTGTCTATAGGCTGTCCAAGTACGTTAAACATACGTCCAAGTGTATTTTCACCTACAGGAACAGTTATTGGTGCTCCTGTTGCTACAGCTTCCATTCCTCTTACAAGTCCGTCTGTAGGTCCCATGGCTATACATCTTACCGTATCATCTCCCAAATGCTGGGAAACCTCTACAACAAGTGTTTTGCCGTTTGCCTGAATTCTGATAGCTTCATTTATCTCCGGCAAATGACCTGTAGTAAATTTTATATCCAATACAGCACCGATAATCTGGGTAACTTTACCGATATTATTTTCTGCCATTATAAGCTTACGCTCCTTCCTTTAGCTGATAGCCTCGGCACCAGCTATAATTTCTGTAAGTTCCTGTGTGATGGAGCCCTGTCTTGCTCTGTTGTACATAAGTGACAAATCTGCAATCATTTCCTCTGCATTTGATGTTGCAGAATCCATGGCTGACATTCTGGCACCATTTTCACTGGCTACCGCCTCCACTAAGGCACCATATATAAGGCTTGTTACATACTTTGGTATAATAACGTCTAAAACCTCATCCTCACCAGGCTCATAATTCATAGGAGTTTTATCGTCCTCCATTTTATTTCCTTCATCCGATTTCTCTATTGCTGCTTCATGCAATTTTGCTGCTTCATGCAATTTTGCTTCCGGCAATTTTGATACAGGCAATATCTTCTTCATATCAGGCACCTGGCTTACACTGTTTTTAAATATAGTGTATGCAAGATATATCTCGCCTATTTCACCATCCTCAAAGGCTTTAAGTATTTCTGATGATATGCTCATGGCATCGCTATACATAGGTTCCTCTATAACCTCTGAATAATCGCTTTTAACTTCAAAACCCTTTCTTAAAAGACCTTCCTTAGCCTTTCGTCCTACAGAATATATTACTGTATTGTCAGTATTAAATTCCGGATTTGTGGTTATAAGCTTTACCATATTTGAATTATAGCCGCCTGCAAGTCCTCTGTTTGAAGATATGACTATGACAGCTTTTTTCTTACCATCAGTCTGCTTTAAAAATCTGTGATTTATATTTCCTGACTTTGACAATATGTCTGATACTGTGTCATACATACCATTGAAGTAGGCTTTACTATGTTCAGCCCTTTCCTTTGCCTTTTGAAGCTTTACGGTAGAGATCAGTTTCATGGCTTTTGTAATTTGTCCTGTACTTTGTACACTTACTTTTCGTCTCTGAATATCTCTCATTGACGCCATGGCTTTTCACCTCTCTTATTTTTTCTTTACTTCCGCTATAGCTTCTACAAGCTTTGCCTCTGTCTCCTCTGAAAGTTCCTTTGTTTCTCTGATAGATTGTGGAATTTCAGGATATTTTGTATCAATAAGCTCAAATAAGCTGTCCTGGAACTCAAGTACCTTATCAACAGGTATCTCCAGAAGATGCTTTCTTGTAGCAGCGTATATTATGATAACCTGATATTCTACAGGCATCGGCTTATACTGCGGCTGCTTTAATACTTCCTTTATTCTGGCACCCTGATCCAGTTTCTCCTTTGTGTCTGCATCCAAATCCGAACCAAACTGTGCAAAGGAAGCAAGTTCTCTGTACTGTGCCAGCTCTACTCTGATAGGAGCTGCAAGCTTTTTAATAGCCTTTATCTGTGCCGAACCACCAACTCTTGATACTGAAAGTCCAGCATTTACAGCCGGTCTGAAACCTGCATTAAACATCTCTGTCTCTAAGTATATCTGTCCGTCTGTAATAGAAATAACATTCGTCGGAATATATGCCGATACGTCACCTGCCTGTGTCTCTATGATAGGAAGTGCTGTAAGGGAACCTCCGCCTAACTCGTCTGACAATCTTGCTGCTCTCTCAAGAAGTCTTGAATGAAGATAGAATACATCTCCCGGATAAGCCTCACGTCCCGGTGGACGTCTCAGAAGCAATGAGAGTGTACGGTATGCAGTAGCATGCTTACTTAAATCATCATATACTACAAGTACGTCCTTTCCCTGCTCCATCCATTCCTCACCTATGGCACATCCTGAATATGGAGCTATATACTGGAGCGGCGCAAGCTCACTGGCTGTAGATGCTACTACGGTAGTGTATGCCATAGCCCCGTGCTCCTCTAATGTTTTAACTATGGAAGCGATAGTAGATGCTTTCTGTCCTATAGCAACGTATATACAAAGAACATCCTGTCCCTTCTGATTTATAATGGTGTCAATGGCAATGGCAGTTTTACCTGTCTGTCTGTCACCGATAATAAGCTCTCTCTGTCCTCTTCCGATAGGTACCATGGCATCAATGGCCTTTATACCTGTCTGAAGCGGTGTGTCTACTGACTTTCTGGAGATAACACCCGATGCAACTCTTTCTATCTGACGGCTCTTTGTAGCATTTATCGGTCCCTTGCCATCGATAGGCTGACCAAGGGCATTTACTACTCGTCCTATCATTTCATCTCCTACAGGAACCTCAACTACTCGTCCTGTAGTCTTTACGGTATCTCCCTCGTTAATGTTTTTACTGTCTCCAAGAAGAACAGCTCCTACGTTGTCCTCCTCAAGGTTCATTACCATTCCATATACTTCGCCAGGAAATTCAAGAAGCTCACCCTGCATTGCCTTTTCAAGTCCATGGACTCTGGCAATACCGTCAGCCACCTGAATAACAGTACCCACATTGGATACGTCAAGCTCTGTAGAATAATTCTTTATTTGCTCTTTAATAACCGAACTTATTTCTTCAGGTCTTAAATTCATGGAGCTACCACCTTTCCAATCTTATTTTGTAAAGCTCTCTCGACATAGTTTCAATCTGATGCTTTAAACTGCTGTCGATAACCTTATCTCCGACGCGTATTATCATACCGCCTATAAGGCTCTTGTCTACAATATATGTGATTTCAAACGTGTCGTATGATGTAGTAGCTATAAGCTTACTTTCTATGGCACTTTTTTTAGCATCATCCATCTCATATGCTGTAGTAACTGTGGCTACACCTATTTTCTTATACTCTTTTACCCTGTCAATGTAGTAATCCAGTATTTTGATTAGGAATTTCTGCCTATCCTTTTTTACTGTAAGAAGCATAAAGCCTGTCATATCATCTGACACTCTGCCCTTAAATACATTTTCAAGAACCTTTTCCTTCTCTTCCTTATCCACCTTAGGATGAGTGAGAAGCTGCATAAGCTCTGTATTTTCATTAAGTACTGTTCTTACTGCCTTCGCTTCTTCAAACAGCTCGTCTACCTTTGATGAGTCAACAGATAAATCAAACAGTGCGTCGCCATATGTTTTTTCTACTAGCTTAGCCATGTTTCATCACCTATCTCTCTTAATGTCTCATCAATAAGTTTGTCCTGAGTATCCTTGTCTATAGATGCTGCCACAAGCTTGTTTGCCATAAGAGTAGAAACAAGAATAATTTCCTTCTTCACATCATCTACCGCTTTCTGCTTCTCAAGCTCTGCCTCTTTTCTGGCATTTTCGATAATACGCGATGCTTCCTCTCTGGCTTCGTTTTCTATACGCTCCTGATTTTTAAGAGCCTTCTTTCTTGCGTCGCTTAAAATGGCTTCCACTTCTTTATTAACACCCTTGAGCTTTTCCTCATACTCAGCCTTCAGCTTATCTGCCTTATCCATGTCAGATGCGGTTTTTTCTCTCTCGGCTGTAATCTTTGCCTGCCTGTCTGTAAGCATTTTTCTTACAGGATTAAACAAAAGATATGATGCCAGAGTAAACAGAATAAATATATTTATGGCAAGTATTGCCGCATCAAACAAAAGCTGCGGGTCCAGACCAAATATTCTGCCTTCATCTGCCGCTTCCGTACCTGCACTTAGCAGCTGATATCCGTATTGTTCTATTAATGTTCTCAATTCATAGCCTCCTTTCTGCGTATACACGCACTTTTATAGCTTTCTTAAGCTTATTAGAAAGGCTTAACGAACATTAATATAATAGCTACAGCAAATCCGTAAAGACCTGTTGTCTCGGCTACCGCCTGTCCAAGAAGCATGGTTGATGTAATATCTGATTTTGCTCCCGGATTTCTACCTACTGCTGCTGCTGCCTGTCCTGCCGCATATCCCTGTCCTATACCAGGACCTACACCTGCTATCATTGCCAATCCTGCACCTATTGCTGACATTGCTGAAATAAATTCCTGTCCGTCTACGTTCATTTTTTCCTCCATTCTACCACCTGTAATGTGGTAACATATTTTTATTTTTACTTTTTTTACAGCCGGCTTCCCATACCCTGCTGTTTTCATCTTTGACCGGCTTTAAGCTAGTCTGCAATCTTGTCGTTGATATATACCATGGTAAGCATACAGAATACATATGCCTGAATACATCCTGAGAATATATCAAAGTACACATGTAAAAATGCCGGTATACCTGTTGTAATAGGAGGACTTAAAAGTCCATAAATAAGTCCCATCATAACAGTACCTGAAAGTACATTACCAAACAGACGCAACGACAAAGATAATGGAACAGCTACTTCACCAATAAGATTAATCGGGAAAAGTAATGGTGAAGGCTTAAACAATGCAGTAAAGTGTCCAACCTTGTTTTTCTTTACACCGTTGATATGAATCAACAGGAATGTAATTATACCAAGAGGAAGCGTGACACCATAATCTGCCGTCGGTGCTCTAAGTCCAAACAAACCTGATATGTTGCAAAGCAACAAAAACATCATCAGAATACAGATGTAATTGCGAAATCTTTTTCCTTCGCTTCCCATTATTCCCTTTACCATGTTGTCCACAGTATTGACAATAAGTTCTGCTATGTTTTGCAGCATGCCCGGTGTGTCTTCTGCCTTAGCTTTGGAAACCTTTCTATTTACCACAATGGCAAATATAAGAATAACTACTGATATAATAATCAGTCCCACATGAGTTGTGGTAAGATAAACCGTCTGTCCAAATATATGCAGTTCCTTAAGCATATGTATGGAAAAATCAGCTTCCTTTTCCGTAGCTAAAAGACTTAACTCATATCCCACATTATCACCGTCCTTTGCTTATAAATTTTTCATTAATTTTATGTGTAAACGGCTGTATATAAGCCGACACCTTCAATGCCATAAGCCCAAAAAGAGCCGCCACTATATCTCCCAGTTTCAGAAATATAATAAGTAAAAATACTATAACTACAACTACCATACGGATAATATAGTTTATTCTGGTGTGCTTCAGTGCCTCATCCTCAAGCATGGCAACCGAATCCTCCACCGACACTGCCATATGTATCATAATGGCAACTGCAATCAACACTCCTTCAAGAAAACCAATCCCCCACGATAACATACTTTCCTTAAAAAAAACACCTGTTACCGTAAGAATAATAATCTCCCCCACAATAAAGTATATACACTCTCCCAATAATAATTCTGCCGCCATAGGAATCCTTTTAAATAAGTTTTTTCTACTTCTTATCCCTTTCATTTTCATTAATGACTCCTTTTGCAAGCATATAGGCATTTCTTCCGCCTGCCAAGATACCGACAATTAGAAATACCAGAATAGTAGAGGTACCAAATTTTTTATCAATAAAGTATCCAATAAACAAACACATAAAAATGGGAACCATTACATGAATGCCTAATTGAGTTATAAGTGCGAGACTTCTAAAAACCTCTTTTTTATACTTCATATCACATCTAACCTTTACTAATTTGACTAAGGCATCTCTATGTTAAGGTCAGTATACAAACTCCTTTTTAAACCCGTTTTAAATCTGCCTTGGCTTAATTACTAAAGCGCCGCACGGCAGGAACTTCAGTCCCTTTGTTCCGTCAATTTCTGCTGTCGCTTTTGTAATTTCCTATTAAAAAATAACTGTCATTTATTATATCATTTTTTTACGAATTTGTCCAACATTTAGACTAAATTTTATATTTTTTATACTTTTTTTAACAATTCAGTTCAGATATATGCCTGCGGATTTAAAACGGGCTCCTTTTGCGGGCGGCTGTGAAGGGGTGGGTGTATATTGTGTGTGTAAGCTTCGGAGAAAGCAGGAAATTTTATTAATATGATACCGGCATCTGCCAAG
>CAMENQ010000007.1 GCA_945928585.1 uncultured Roseburia sp.
AGGCAAGTATTGTTGGATTGTTTGCTTTCGAAAATGTGGTGATAACTTCGTACACATCACTTGTTGGAGCTATAATATCTACTTTTGTAACATACCTTATATCAAGTATACCTTCTCTTGATATAGATATAAATTACCCGTGGTATGCTTTTGTAATAACCGTGCTGTTCCTTTATTTGGTAAATGTGGTTGTAGGTATTCTTCCTATAAGAAAGATATTGAAGCTGCCGCCTGCACAGTTAGCAGCCAAGTATGATATATAATCTTTATGGCGAAAGGCAGGTTGGTCAGATGATTAAATTAGACAATGTATCTAAGTACTATGTGGGGAATAATGAAGTAGCACTTGGACTTAGAAAAATAAATCTTGAGTTTACAGTTGGCGAGATGGTAGCCATAACAGGAGAAAGCGGAAGTGGAAAATCCACGCTTTTAAATGTTCTAAGCGGCTCAGATACATATGAGGAGGGTGAACTGTATATTGATGGCAGGCCTACATCATATTATGATGAGACAGACTGGGAAAAATACAGGCGGGAAAATATAGGTTTTATATACCAAAGCTACAATCTTATAGACAGCTATACTGTGTATGAAAACGTAAATATAGCTTTAGTTATCAAGGGGGAAACAGGAGATAACAAAGGAAAGGTAATGGAGTATCTTAATAAAGTAGGGCTTGGTGAACACGCAGGGAAAAAGGCGACACAGCTTTCAAGCGGTCAGAAGCAGAGGCTGTCCATAGCAAGGGCGCTTGCCAAGGAGACAGATATTATTGTGGCAGATGAGCCTACAGGCAATCTTGACAGCGAAAACAGTGCAGAGATAATGAAGATACTTCATAATATTGCAGAGGATAAACTTATTTTTGTGGTAACCCATAATTATGATGAGATAGAGCCATACGCTACAAGAAAGATAAGAATGTATGACGGAGAGGTGGCAGAGGATATAATTCTAAGACCTAAAAGGCTGTCAGGAGCTTCAGAAAATACAGTGGAAGACAATATGAAAATGTCCCTGACGGAGAAAAAAATTTCTTTAAAGGAAGGAGCAGGAACAGCCGGAAATAAAGAGAAAAATAAAAAAGACAATAAAGAAGAAAAAGAAGATAGGAAAGAAGACAGGAAAGAAGAAAAACAAGCGGACAGGAAAGAAGAAAAGGAAGTTAAGAGAAAGATAGTTAATAAGATAGACAGGCTTAACAGGAAAAATAAGCCACTGACCTTTGTATTTCTTTTAAGCTTTATGGTGGCAGTGGCAGCCTCATTTTATATACTTCTTGGAAGCTTCTTCTCAAATCTTGATAATACCACATCAAAGGTATTTGACAGCAAGAAATTTGACAATAAGGATATAAACAGAATTATTGTTATGAAGGAGGACGGCTCTGCCTTTGAAGACAGTGATGTAGAGGAAATAGAGAATATAGGCAGGGTAGACTGCGTTGACAAGTATGACTGTATGAGTGAAACATTCTATCTTCTCAATGAAAATGAGGATTATAGTTTTTATTATCATAAGAAGACGCGAAATACGGAGGAGCCGTCATATACACAGCCTCGTACAATAACAGGGGATAAGTATATGAAAAGCGTAACCTGTATAGACGAAAGTGACCTTGCAGCAGGAACCATGCCTAAGGATATATATGATATAGCCGTATATTCTGAAGATGAGAGCCTC
Source organism: uncultured Roseburia sp. (assembly GCA_945928585.1). GTDB lineage: Bacteria > Bacillota > Clostridia > Lachnospirales > Lachnospiraceae > CAG-303. Next base: position 1,687 of record CAMENQ010000007.1, read on the forward strand.
TTAGGAAGTACTATTCGTATGTATCTGGGAAACAGACTGCTTTGGGGAACAGATCTGGCAGAAGTGGAATGCACGGTTACAGCTATATTAAAAGAAGAAACAGAGCAGATTTACTTCTCAGAGCAGATGGGAGAAATGCTCGAAGCAGATCCAAATAAATATATAGATTATATTATTCAAAATGATGAAGGGTTTGAATTGGGTGGAACATACAATAAAGTGGTGGTTCAGGTGCAACCTGTGGAACCGCCTGTGAATGATCCGTCGATACTTGAAACGGAATTAGACGAAGAAAATTATGAGGAAGAAGAAGAGAAATATGTAAATAATACAAGACTTGACATAGCCACAAGACCTATTTTTATGGTAAATAAAATGCTGACAGGAAACGAGGCAATAGTGTCTGACAAATTCAGGGCATCAGTGTATACAACAAGTGACGCAGGCATTGTTTATCCATATGATTTTTATAATATTGTATCTTTCGGAATAATAAACAATAAATATAATAACGATATAGAAGTGGCGGAAATCATACTGGAAAACGCATCAGAAGCAGTGGAACACGTTAAAAAACATCCGGAATGGTTCGGTTCAAGTGAAGATGAGTATGAACAAGAACTAAATTATGTTCAGGCGGAATACGAAAAGGCACTTGAAGATTATAATTCGCTGGCCAGACTAAGACATACCCACAGATCTGCTCTTGTACTACAGCAGGATACATCACTTTCAACAATAAATGTTATTCAGGTGAGTGAGGAATTTTTTCAGCAGGAGATTGGATACAGACAGTCGACACAGATGGCAGTATATATAGATGACTATGCCTATGCAGATAATGTAATGAATACATTAAAGTCAAAAGGCTACGTGGCAGCAAGTGTATACAGGATTGGTGCTGTGGAATATGATTGGAATCTTGTGGAGAGAAAAGCTACAAGCATGTTTGTATCGCTGGGAGCATTTGTGGTTATATTCCTTGTAGGTGTATTTATTCTTGGAATGATAATGAACTTAGGAGCAAGGGATTTTAAAATTCTGAGACTTCTTGGAATAGAGAGAAATGATTTAAACAGTATAAATAAAGTCAGCATAATAAAAAATATGGTTATTGCAGTGGTAATATCGTTTATAATTATTTTTGCTCTCAATTTGTTTAATGTAACATATATAGTAAATATAGTAAAATATTACAGATGGTATTTTTACCTGATATATTTTACATTTATAGTGCTGTTCTGCCTGCTATTGTATGTAAGAAGCAGGGCAAGGGTGAAAAAAATGAGCAGGATGTAGAAATCACCGATTTGAAAGCTGTGACCGGTTGATGCATATGTATCAACCGGTCACAACTGCTTGCGGCGCATTAGTAACATATAGTAAAGCCATAAAAGCAATAACCAAAATTAGTATCATAAGCGCCGCTGCCTGCGGCGCTTTAGTAACATATAGTAAAGCCATAAAAGCAATAACCAAAATTAGTATCATAAGCACCGCTGCCTGCGGCGCTTTGTTTTAGCGTCCGAGAAGTCCCTTTAATTCCTCAATGGAAAATACATAATTTGTATTACAGAAATGGCAGTTTACCTCAATTTCCTTACCATCATCTATCATAGACTGGAGTTCTTTTCTGCCTACACTTATGAGAGCCTTTGAAACACGCTCCTTACTGCAGTTGCAGTGATACTGTGTAGGTAATGTGTCTGTTATTTCTAAATCAAAGCCGTCAAGGACGCGTTTTAAAATGCCTTCCGGAGACAGTCCTTCATCAAGCATGGAAGTTACAGAGGAGATATTTTTTATATTAGCCTCAAGCTTGTCAATAATCTCGTCAGAAGCGAAAGGCATAAGCTGTATAATAAAGCCGCCTGCCTGTCTTACGGTATTATCTTTATTCATAAGGACGCCAAGACCTACAGAGGTAGGAACCTGTTCACTTGTAGCAAAATAGTATGTTAAATCTTCAGCGATTTCTCCTGTAATAAGGCCTACTGTGCCAACATAAGGCTCCTTAAGTCCCATATCCTTTATGACACGAAGTGTTCCGTTTCCTATGGCACCGCCCACATCAAGCTTACCAAGATAATTAGGCGGATTTTGGAATGAAGGATTACTTATATAGCCTTTAACGTTTGCTTTGGAATCGGCGGTAACACTTGTTTTTCCCATTGGTCCGTCTGCATTTATAATAAGGGACAGTAAATCCTTATCTCCCTTCATCATGCTGCCCATCATACCTGCTGCCGTAAGCAGACGTCCAAGTGCGGCTGTTCCTACAGGGCTTGTTTCGTGAATTATACGCGCATGCTCCACAAGTTCCCTTGTGGTACTGGCAAATGCCCTGATCTGGCTGTCAGCGGCAGTTGCTCTTATTATATAATCTGACATAGTGTTTTCCTACTTTCTTTTTTTGTTTTCATTGTGATTTATGGTTTCTCTTGCAATAACATATATTCTTTCACAGTTATCATCAGGTTCGTCATGTGTAAAAGCCTTATAGCAGGCTTCAAACTTAAGTCCTGATAATTCCAGTGCTGACTTTATTTCATCTAAGGTATACACTCTTTGAATGTGGGTTTCCTGATGCTTTTCGTACAGTCCGTTTTCCAGTTTTTCAAATATGGTCATATCATACTGGTTTATTTTTTTATCGGCAAAATAGCTGTTTTCCCATATAAAGCTGCCTTCATCCCTGTTTTCGGCAATAACGGAATCAGCAATAGCTGTATACTTCTTTTCAGTGGTCATATCAAATATGAATATTCCGTCAGGGTCAAGGTAATTATTCACTAAAGAAAAAACCTCCACAAGCTCATTGAAATCAGTAATATAATTAAGGGAATCGCATATGCTGACTACGGCAGCCACGGTGCCGTACAGTTCAAATTCTCGCATATCCTGAAGAAGATATAGTATGTCAAGACCCTTATCATATGCTTTATCCATGGCGACATTAAGCATTTCATCTGAATTGTCAATGCCTATCATATCATAGCCGGCAGCAGCCAAAAACTCCGTCATATTGCCGGTGCCGCAGCCAAGGTCTAAGATTATACCTGTATTTATATTGTACTCTGCAAGCAGCGAGCGAAGATAAACAGACCATTCCTCATAGGGAATATTGTCCATAAAAAGGTCGTATAGCGCTGCAAGTCCTGTATATGGCTCCATAATTTCTCCTATATAGTATTATTTCTGAAAATTAACTTTATAAGCTTATCAGCTTTTAATGCAAAAGTCAATAAACATCACTTTTTTTGATGATTTTAGGGTATCAGCAAGACTGAACTGTTACATTTTAGCTTGTAAAGAATGTGTTTAATGTGTTAAAATAAAAAAGTCATAAAGAGCAGATTAACGAAGACAAGAGGGGCAGGTAAATGGAACAGGAAAAGAAAAATGATTATTCGTCAAAAAAAATATACAGGGCTATAAGGTTTGTCAGTTTAAGAAATTTGATTTTACCTGTTATTTCTGTAGCTATAGCTTTAAGCATATATTATGTTTTACCATTTAGGGATGCATTCACGCCAATGAAGGCAAAAAGCTCCACAGAAGCAATAAAGCTGTATAATCAGGGACACAAATATGTAAGCCTTAACATAGACAAGCTGTATTATACAGGTTTTGATATTATGGCAGATGGTGAGGTAACAGGTTCTTATTATTATGAAATTGTAGATAATAAATGCACATTTTATATTTTAAGCGGAAGTTTGGTGAAAGATAAACCACAGCAACTTGAGAATGTCAGCATAACAGCAAAAATGAAAGAGCCGGACGGACTTTTGGAAAATATGATTACTGCATTTTCATTAACTATAGGATGGACTGCAGAGGGAGTGTCAAGTGCATCAGGCACTGTAGTTATGGATCAGACAGGGTATTATCTTGAGCGATATGTGGCAGGATTTGTTGTTATTTTGGCTGATATTATATACAGTATGGTATTTGTAACTATGAATATAATATTTATTCTTATGCCGGGTATACATATTTCACTGTTAAGATATTATGCTCACAGACCGTTTGGCATAAAGAAAGCAATTAAGGAACTGGAACAGGATTTTGAGGAAAGATATGTTTTGAATGCCGGAAATATGTATATTACTGAAAATTTCTTTTTTAATTTAGGAAAAAAAGAGGTAAATATAATATCTCTGAAAAATATTGTTTTAGGATATGAGCACAGCAGGCTTATATCTATTTTTGGAATACATCTGAAGATGAAACATACACTGTATTTTATGGGGATACACGGAGAGAAAATTATTTCGTCTGAAAAGAATACGCAGGATGTAATGGTTGTTATGGATTACCTTAAAGAGAATTATCCTGATATTATATGGGGACATACTAAGGAAAATAAATTGGAGGCAAAGGCACGCATTAAGGAACATAATGCATTAGCTCACAGCAATAAGCATAAAAAAAACATCGAGTAGATTTACTACCCGATGTTTTTTTTAATCTGTAAAACAACTGCAATTTCCTTTATAAAAACTTAAAACATAAATTCTATATTGAAAAAGGCACATTATCTTTACTGCCGATTAAACTCTTGTTACGTTGATAGCCTGAGGTCCTTTTTCACCATCAGTTACATCAAACTCTACAGCAGCACCTTCCTCTAAAGACTTAAAGCCCTCAGCAGCGATGCCTGAGTAATGTACAAATACATCATTTCCTGCCTCATCAGAGATGAAACCGTAACCTTTTTGGTTGTTGAACCACTTAACTGTACCTTTCATTGTGTACCTCCAAAAAAAATAAATATGTTACTTTTTATTATCAAAGTAACAGTCTAAATTTTAACATAGTTAGGAGGGAAAGTCAAACAAAAAGTAAATTATAGCGATTAGTTCAGCAATCAGAGGGACAGCAGAAGTTTACCAAGCTCATCTGTTGTATGTACCACATAATCAGCTCCGGCGGCTTCAAGCTCACCTTTTTTAGCAAAACCATAATACACTCCTATTGACTCAATACCGGCTTCCCTGGCACCGAGAATATCATGTTCCCTGTCTCCTATCATAATTACCCTTTCCTTGCAATCAACAGCATTAAGCCGTATAAGCTCCTCATTGATTACTTCTGTTTTATTAGAACGTGAATTATCTAAAAGACTTCCTGTGATTCGAGTAAAATATTTGGAAAAGCCAAATTTATCCAGTATACGTTCAGCAAAAACTTCCGGCTTTGAAGTGGCTATACCTAAAGTTTTTCCTTTGGATTTTAAAGCAGCCAGCATATCTTCGATCCCTTCATATGGAGCACATTCAAATATGCCCTTATCCTTATAACGCTCTCTGTATTTGGCAGCAGCCTCCACGCTCTTTTGCTCATCAAAGTCGTAAAACATATGAAAAGATTGGTGAAGAGGAGGACCAATAAATTTTTCAAGGCTGTCCGGGTTGTCCTCATGTATACCGTAAAAATCCAAAGCATACTGTACACAGTTTACAATGCCTGGCTTGGTGTTAAAAAGTGTTCCGTCTAAATCAAATAATAATATATCTTTCATAAGTATGCTCCTTAAAATTTGTCTGCAGATATGTATTATACAGTAAAAAAAGAAATTTGGGAAGATGCATATAACAGTTCAGCACTGCCGATACCTGCAGCTTGGGAACCGGCTTCTATGGTGACGGATGCGGCTTAACTCAGCCACTTCCTCAGACAGACGGTCTCTGCTAAGAAGTTGATTTTATTTTTCTATTCTGTTTAATAAAAACAGATTGTTCTCAGTGATAAAACTTTATAAGTACAGTGATAAACGGAGGATAAAAAATATGAAAAGAAGGAGCTGCTTTACATATAGAGAACGGAACAGCTGTTTTAAATGATGCAATAATTGAAAAGTGTCTGTCAAATAGTATGGGTGGTGCAGTTCTCACAAGAAATGGTACTGTTATTATTAATGGTGGCACATATAAAGAAAATCAGACAGCTTCAACTTTAGATCTAAATTTAAATCCAACTTTGGCATTGGGTGGCGGTTTTATCTATAACATATCATCAGAACTGTATATTTATGGAGGTAAATTTATCGATAACACGTCTATAGGAAGAGGTGGATGCATATATCACACTGGTCTGGAAGGAACGAAAACTTATTTATATGGAGGCTATTTTCAGGGAAACAAAAGCAACTATCCCGGATGCAAAGGAAGCGGTGCTGTTTTTAATTCTTCGGTAACCAATGAATCCACTTATTTTAGTTTAAATGGAAATGTACAGTTTGTGGGGGATGGTATAGATGGCTCAGGTACGGATGGAGTTTATCTTGATATGCAGAATAGTACTCCTCGAAAGATACATATCGGTTCTTCGATAAATTCTCCGGTTTCAATTTATGTTAATGCATCGGAACATTATATAATAGCAGAAGGTAGCGACGGCTATAGATTACAGAAGAAAGATATGAAGCAAATGACTTTTTATGATGGTAATAATATATGGTACGCATGGTTAGATGAAGTCAATAATCAGATATATACATCAGCTACGCGTCCGCCATATGGAATTTTTGTTTATTATGCTTCCAATGGTGCCAATGGAACAGTGGAAGATAATACAGAATATCAGAGCGGAGCTACCGCTACAGTGAAATCGGCAGATGCACTTAGCCTTGAAAATTGCGAATTTATAGGGTGGAATACAAAGCCGGATGGTTCCGGAACTTATTATAATGAGGGAGAAACGATAACAATGACAGGCGATATCACCCTGTATGCCATTTGGTCAACAGGTATGGCATCATACAAGGTGGAGCATTATCTGCAGGATGTGACCGGAGACGGTTACACGAAAGCAGCTTCCGACACGGAAGAAAGGACAGGAGTTATAGGAGATGAAGTAACGGCAATAGCAAAAGACTATACCGGCTTTACGGAAAATACCGTATGTGAATTAAGAAAGGCATCCGGTATTGTGGATGCAGGTGGTACACTTGAATTAAAGCTATATTACGACAGGAATACATATGAAATAAACTTTGATTTAAACGGAGCAGAGGGGAACACTCCTGATACTCAGACTGTTCGTTATGGCGGCTGCCTACAGACAGTTGAGGCTCCTGTAAAGACCGGCTATACCTTTAAGGGCTGGTACAAGCCGGAAGGTACAGAAGGTATTCTATGGGATTTTGAAAAGCCGGTGGAAGAAAATACTACATCTTGTTCTGTTGTATTGTATGCAGTGTGGAAAGACAAAACTGCTCCGGTTTTAGGGGAAGTATCTTTTATTCCGGACTATAGAAAACTTAACAACTGGATAATAGGTAAAAAAGACTTAACTATTATTGTTCCTATTTTGGAGGAAGGAAGCGGTGTAAAGAGCGTAGAGTATACACTGACACCGGAGAACGGTATACCTGTGACTAAACATTTTGATTACGCAGTTCGCAGCAGAAGCAGGGAAAGCGTAGTGGAAATGGAACCGAACGTGGTAAGGATTTTCATAGAGGAAAATTTCATAGGTATGGTTTCTGTGGTTTGCACAGATTATGCAGGAAATGTGTCAGAAGTAAAAAAGATAGCATCATCGGGCGGTATAATCGTGGAGGATAGTGCACCGGAGATTGCATTTTCATCACCGGACGGTGATTTGTCTGAAGAGTTTTTAGAAACAGCCACTGTAAAGGTGACGGTAAAGGATGATGGAAATGACAGTGAAAACAGCAAAATCAGCGGCGGTATTGCCAGCGTGGTATATCAGATAGATGGTGGAGAGGAGAATAAACTGTCTGATGCGAAATTTGGCAGCAGTATAGTGACCAGCTATGATTTTACCGTGGATTTATCCGGCAAGGGAGAACATATTTTAAGTGTAGCTGTCACTGATAATGCAGGAAATGTAAGTAAGCAGCAGATTACAGTAAAAATAAGTGAAGTACAGGAAGAAATACAGGAACCTGTGTATCCTGAGAAAAACACGAATACACCGCCTGATAATCATATGAATACCGAACAAAAACCAAATACTGAACCGACTACAATACCTGAGAGAAAAGAGCCTGTTACAGGAGATTTTAACCATGTGGAAATTTACGCAACAGTTGCCATGATTGCAGGTCTTTCAGAAATATTCCTATACTTTTGCGGTAATCATGGAATAACTGAGGAGCGAAAAAAGGAGCTTGTTCTTCGAATACTCCGATGGGCAAAGGATGGAGGAAAAATCAGAAAACTGTCAGCATTCATTGCACTCTTTTTTGTCCTGCTATATTACCACAGTATCGGTAAACAGGTAAATGTCAGGTGCAGAGAGGTATATGGAAAATAAAGAAAACTGTTTATAAAACCGTGTGAAACTTGAGTGTGTAAGCAGAATGTGTAAAATACTGGACATAATCACTTTAATGTGTTAAAATTATACATTATAAAATTGTGCGGAATGCCAAAAGAATTTATTTGGAGGAAATATGCGATGAACAAGAAACTAAGGTCCGATGATGTAACACATTTATTTGAGGCAATACTTACACTTGAGAGTGTGGAGGAGTGTTATCAGTTTTTTGAGGATTTATGTACAGTAAATGAGCTTTTATCACTGGCACAGAGATATGAGGTAGCCAAAATGCTTAGAAATAAGAATACATATATGGATATAGCAGGGAAAACGGGAGCATCTACAGCTACCATAAGCAGGGTAAACCGTTCCCTTAATTATGGAAATGATGGCTATGACATGGTGTTTGAGAGAGTTAAAAGCGAAAATGAGAACGGGAATGAGGAAAATCATGACAATTAAGTTATAGTATATGTCAGATTTAACTTTGAGGCGGACAGAATTAGTTCTGAAAGTATGGTAGGTATCATAATCATAAATAAACTCCGGGGCAGTTAAGCATGTATGTAAAACATATTTGCTTAGCATATTTGCTTAGCATATTTGCTTAGTATCCGCCGGAGTTTATTTATTACTCAGATGTTTTATCTTCCTTGGAATTTTCCTTTTTATCCTTAACTTTATCCTTGTCTTTGTCAGAAGATTTTTTTGCGGCAGCTTTTTCAGCTTCGTTTTTTTTCTGTTGTTCATCTGCCATTTCATCTATCATGGTTTCAATAAGCTGCTTTTTCATATACACATCAAGACCAAGCAATGATATAAAGAAAAACTTTTCAAGATATTCATCAGAAGTATCTGTGTTTTCCATGCATTTTTCAGTAAGTCTTAATGCATTTAAAATATTATGCTTAAAATCGTCCATTATGTGTGGATAACATTCCACAAGGGACGTATAGATGTCTGAAAGGTCAGGCTTACTGTCACATTTAAAATACTTTTCAGACAACTCACAGGTCAGAGTTTTTATGTCCCCAATAGTCAGAAAACTTTTAAAATAGTATATAAAAGTAAGCAAAAGGACATGGTCCTTAGAATACTTCTTTTTTTCAGGCGACGGAAGTAATTCGTTTTTAGCATAATTATTTATCATGGTTTTAGTCAGGACCTTGTCGTCATCTGTGCGCTTAAGTCCTCCAAGATGCTTTTCCATAAAGGTCGTGACCTGATCCATATAAAGGTCAATATTTGGAATGTCTCCAGGCTTTATAAGATTCATATTTCTAAAAATCCGGTCTATGTAATCGTTAGTATTAATTGACATATGCTCCCTCTTTTCTTTTTATTATATTCTATAATAGGAAATTCCTAAAGCAACAGCATAAAATAATGCGACAAAAAATTCGCGAATGCGAATTTATAAGTGCCGCTGCCGAGTGGCACTTTTTTTTAGGAAATTAACAAAGCGACAATATGGCATTAATTGACTGAAAATTATTAGTGCCATAGACATATGACACTTTAGCGGTAACTACATTATATAGTATTTAAAACTATATATCAAGTTTTTTTGTAAAATCACTTTTAATGTTATTCATCCGGTACATTTTTATATGCAGAACCTTTTGTAAACAGCCTGGATGAAAAGATTAATTATATATTAATGCGCATTAAACACCTGTATCGTGCAAAAATTCATAATGACAACAAATTTCTAATATGTTATACTTAAAGAGCGTTAAGCGTGTAAAAAAATAAATACATAAATTAAGGAGGATATTTTAAAATGGGTATTATATCAAGATTTAAGGACATTATGTCAGCAAACATTAATGCTTTACTTGATAAAGCAGAAAATCCGGAGAAGATGATTGACCAGTATCTTAGAAATCTTCAGGATGATTTGGGAAAGGTTAAAGCTGAGACTGCTTCAGTTATGGCAGAGGAAACAAGATGCAAGAGAGCATTGGATGAGTGCAATGCAGAAATTGACAAGTTCCAGAAATATGCCATTAAGGCTGTGGAAGCGGGAAATGATGATGATGCAAAGCAGTTCCTTACAAAGAAAAACCAGCTTGTGGAGAAGCAGACATCGTTACAGCAGGCGTACACACTGGCAGCAGATAATGCAGCCAAAATGAGACAGATGCATGATAAGCTTGTAGGTGATATTAATGAGCTGAACTCAAAGAAGGAAGCTATTAAGGCTAAATTAGCTGTTGCAAAGACACAGGAAAGACTTAATAAGATTGGTGCGTCAGTGGCAGGAGCAGAAAATAATCTGTCAGCCTTCGGCAGAATGGAAGCAAAGGTAGATAAGATGCTTGATGAGGCAAATGCTATGGCAGAGCTTAATGATTTGTCAGCAAACGATCCGACAGCAGCACTTGCAGCAAAATATGAGGATAAGCAGGAGGCTTCGGCAGTAGACGACGAGCTGGCAGCACTTAAGGCATCACTTGGAAAGTAAAAACGTGAAAGGAATTATAGCATGGGATTATTTAGCAGTCAGTTTTCCAATGTAGTAGAGTGGCAGGAATACAGAGATGATGTTATTTTTTGGAAATGGAACAATGATGAAATAAAAAAGGGCAGCCGTCTTATTATCAGACAGGGACAGGATGCCATATTTATGTACAACGGACGAGTAGAAGGTATATTTGAGGATGAAGGAAGCTACGACATAGAGTCAGACATTATACCATTTCTCTCTACACTTAAAGGATTTAAGTTTGGCTTTAACAGCGGTATAAGAGCAGAGGTTCTGTTTATTAATACTAAAGAATTTACGGTAAAATGGGGCACAAAAAACGCCATAAATATTCCGGCACCACAGCTTAATCTGCCGGGAGGTATGCCTATAAGAGCATTTGGTACATTTACCTGTAAAGTATCTGACCGACAGGCACTTATAGATAAGGTGGCAGGCATAAAGCAGATATTTACCATAGATGATATAAAAGAAAGAGTCCTTTCAATGTTAGACCAGCTACTTATGAAGTGGATATCAAAAGAAGGCAAAGATATGTTCAATCTTCAGGCAAATGCATCAGACATAGCCAAAGGTCTGCAGACAGACCTTGATATGGAAATTTACAAGATAGGTATTACTATTACCGGCTTTCAGATTTCCAGCTTCTCATATCCTGAAGAGGTTCAAGCTATGCAGAAAAAGGTCGCATCACAGAGCATGATAGGAGATATGAACCGATATCAGCAGGTCGCTATGACAGATGCCATGGCAAAGGGCAATAATGCCGGAGGAAATATGGCAACAAATATGGCAGGCATGCAGATGGGCATGATGATGGGCCAGCAGATGGTAAACAATATGTCAGCCGCCATGAATAATATGAATAATATGAACAACAATATGAATAACGGCATGAATGTGAATGGTGGTACGAATGGAGCCGTTAATAATGGACAGCAGCCGGATATGTCTGCCGGACCAAAGTTTTGTCCAAATTGCGGAACAGCTGCTACAGGCTCAAATTTCTGCAGCAACTGCGGATATAAATTAAAATAATGATTTAAGTATTATCAGAGTGTCAGAAGGTCTTGAAGTAGTGCGGTATATGTTGTATTGCACTGATTCAGGACCTTTAGGGCGCTTTTAATAAAAAAACAGATTTATAACAATAGGCGTAAATACATATGGCAGGAGACGGAATATGAGTATATATGATACACTGAATGAACAACAGAAGAAAGGTGTGTTTACTACAGAAGGCCCGGTGCTTATTTTGGCAGGGGCAGGAAGCGGCAAGACAAGAGTCATTACTCACAGAATTGCATATTTAATAGAGGAAAAACAGGTTAATCCATGGAATATAATGGCGATTACCTTTACAAATAAAGCAGCAGCAGAGATGAGGGAAAGAATTGACAATCTCATAGGCTTTGGTTCAGAAAGCATATGGGTAAGCACTTTCCATTCATCCTGTGTACGCATACTCAGAAGATTTATAGACAGACTTGGATATGACAATAATTTTACCATATATGACACAGATGACCAGAAAACAGTAATGAAGGATGTCTGTAAAAGACTTAACATTGATACAAAGCAGATAAAGGAAAAGGCAATATTAAGCGTTATTTCTACAGCCAAAAATGAAATGCTTTCACCTGACCAGTTCAGAAGACAAAACGAAGGAAGTCTGGGTATGAGAAAAATGGCAGATGCCTACAAAGAATATCAGGAACAGCTTAAGAAAAATAATGCCCTGGATTTTGATGATTTGCTTGTACTTACGGTAAAACTGTTTCAGGAAAATCCCGACGTACTTGAAAAGTATCAGGAAAGATTTAAGTATATTATGGTAGATGAGTATCAGGACACAAATACCGTGCAGTTTAACTTTGTAAGCCTGCTTGCTAAAAAATACAGAAATTTATGTGTAGTAGGTGATGACGACCAGTCCATATACAAGTTCAGGGGAGCCAATATAGCCAATATTCTTGACTTTGAGGAACTGTTTGATGATACTACGGTTATAAAGCTTGAGCAGAATTACCGTTCAAAGGGCAATATATTAAACGCTGCCAATGGCATTATAGCAAATAATAAAGGAAGAAAATCAAAGGCTTTGTGGACTGACAAGGAGGACGGCGAACTGATACACTTCTGTCAGTATGAAAATAATTATGACGAGGCACAGAATATTGCCATGGACATAAAGGAAAATGTGGAAAAGGGCAAATATACATATAATCAGTGTGCCTGTCTCTACAGAACAAATGCCCAGTCACGTTCCCTTGAAGAAAAACTCATAGCCCTAAATATTCCATACAAGCTTTTTGGAGGAGTAAACTTCTATGCACGTAAGGAAATAAAAGATATGCTTGCATACCTTAAAACTGTGGACAATGGCAGGGATGATGTGGCAGTTAAGAGGATTATAAATATTCCAAAAAGAGGTATAGGTCTGACCACCATTGACAGAATCCAGACATATGCAGACCAGCATGGTACCAGCTTTTTTGATGCACTGCTTGATGTGGACAATATACCGGGAGCAGGCAGATCAGCAGGTAAAATAAGGGAGTTTACGAATTTTATAAGAGTTATAAGGAGCAAGCTTGGAGAATTTCCTCTTACGGAAATAATGGATGACATAATAGAAGGAACAGGCTATGTGGAGGAACTTAGAGCTGAAAATACTGATGAAGCAAAAGGAAGAATAGAAAATATAGACGAGCTTGTGTCAAAATTGGCAGATTATGAGACAGGCACAGAACAGCCTACACTTTCAGGATTTCTGGAGGAAGTAGCTTTAGTAGCAGATATAGATAATCTTGAAAATGGCAGTGATTATGTGGTACTTATGACTATACACAGCGCAAAGGGACTTGAGTTTCCGAAGGTTTATCTGTGCGGTATGGAGGATGGACTGTTTCCAAGTTATATGAGCTTACAGTCAGATGACCCTACAGATGTGGAGGAGGAGAGAAGACTCTGTTATGTAGCTGTTACAAGAGCCATGGAAAGCCTTACCATTACATGTGCCAAGGCACGTATGCAGAGAGGCGAGGTTCAATATAACAAAATCTCAAGATTTGTAAAAGAAATACCAAACTATCTTTTAGACAACAAAGCCACAAAAAACAAATCAAACTCCGCATCGGCATCAAGCTTTATGGAAAATATATCAAAGCCGAATCCGTACCAGACTGCCAGACGTGTGGAGAAGGCAAAACCATATGAGTATCTCTTTGACAAGCCTGCATATGGAAGCGGAACTGCATCAGGTACAGGAAGCATATCGTCAGGAAAAAGTTCAAAAGCTATGTCTGCGGCAGACCTGGTAAATATGGGGTTAGTTAAGAAAGGTTTTGGAAATACCGGAATTGAAACGAAAAACAGTGGCATTTCACAAAATATGTCATATAATGAACCACAGGGTAAGGAGCATGTCGGAGCATATGGTTTAGGATATGATGTGGGAGACAAGGTAAGACATATAAAATTTGGAACAGGTACTGTTTTGTCCATAAGCGATGCAGGGAGAGACTATGAAGTAAGCGTCAATTTTCAAAATGCAGGAGTGAAAAAGATGTTTGCTTCATTTGCAAAACTTAAAAAAACTGATTAAAATTCAATAAGTTTGCTTCATTCGAAAGACAAAAAAACCGATTAAAATTCAATAAAAGTCCTTATAAAAAGTAGTAGTAAATTACAAAAAATGTGGTATAATTTTTATATGAGAAAATTGCTCTCAGATGTATATTCATACAGAGATTATAACAAAAAGAAAGGGTGTGTACATTAATGAACAAGGTAGAAGAACTTATTGCAGCAACAAAACTTGGAGAACTGATGCACAAAAAAGAATCAGAAGCAAAGAAGAAAAATACAATATGTATCGTGCTTATTATCATTGCAGCTGTAGCTGTAGTAGCAGGTATAGCATATGCATTGTATAAGCACTTCTCACCAAAGTATATGGATGACTTTGAAGACGAATTTGAAGATGATTTTGAAGATTTCGATGACGACTTCTTCGAAGATGAGAATGCATAACTAAGAGAGCCTGCACATTTTGGATGCAGGCTTTTTTCTTAATTTAATAAGAAATTCATAAAGCGACAGTATAAAATATATCACGACAAACAATTTGCGATTTTATAATCGCCGTAACCTGTGGCACTTTTTTACTTGTAGTATTAAGGGGACAAAAGTCACATAAGTGTTTATGTCAGCTGTGCTTTGAATATATACATAATATGGAGGATAAATATGGATAAGAAAAATGGAAAAGAATTTGGCTTATTACTTTTGGGAATGGGAATGCTGTTTGGAGGATTAGTACTGTTTTTCCTTAGAATACACGTATCATCAAGACCTTTGCTGTGGGGACTTTTCGGCTATGGTGTAGGTCTTAATGGACTGATTTTTATACCATTTGTACTTGGTCTGGTACTTATGGTTGTGTTTTCAAAAAGCATATGGCCGCGAATACTTACGGGACTGGGAGTGCTGTTTATAGTATTAAGCATTATATCTACTATGAGCTTTGATTACAGAGGTACAATGTTTGAAACAATAATGTACATAATTATGATATTCGTAGGCGGAGCCCTTTGTTTGAAAATACTTATTATTGATGATCCAAACAGAGGCAGGGATAATAAGTAATAGAGCAAAATAATGAACAGAAATGAGGAATATGATGAAAAAAGGGCAGGAATATATCGGCAGAATAGAAGAATATGAATTCCCAAATAAGGGCATTGTTATATATAAGGAGGAAGACAGCCAGACAAAGGTAATGATAAAGGGTACATTGCCGGGACAGACTGTCCGGTTTTTACTTACGAAAAAAAGGTCGGGAAAATGTGAGGGACGCCTTATAGAAGTTATGGAAAAGTCATCATTTCAGGACAGGATTCCTTTTTGTGAATTTTACAGAGAATGTGGCGGCTGCACATATCAGGAGATTTCATATGATAACCAGCTAAAGCTTAAAGGAGACATGGTAAAGTCCATAATGGACAAGGCTGTAAAGGACGATTATATATTTGAGGGAATACTTGGAAGTCCATTTGAATGGGGCTACAGAAATAAAATGGAATTTTCCTTCGGAGATGAATATAAAGACGGTCCGTTAGCACTGGGACTCCACAAAAAAGGAAGCTTTTATGATATAGTAACTACCTCCGCATGCCGTATAGTCAATGATGACTATAATGCCATACTTATGACTGTGCTGGATTTCTTTAAAGAGCTTAACATTCCTTTCTATCATAAATTAAAGCATACAGGCTATTTAAGACATTTGGTAATAAGACGTGCCGTAAAGACCGGGGAAATACTTATCAACATAGTAACTACAGGCGATTTTGACAATCAGCCGGAGTGCAGAAAATACCGTGAGGATGGCTTGTATGATGAGCTTAAGGAGCGTATATTGAAGCTTGATTTATATGGTACAGTCACCGGCATCCTTCACACCATAAACGACAGTCCGGCAGACACAGTACAAAGTGACAGAACAGACATTATATATGGAAACGAATATATAACAGAAAAGCTTTTAGGACTGGAGTTTAAAATATCCACATTTTCATTCTTTCAGACAAATACTCTTGGCGCAGAGGTACTTTACCAGAAGGCCAGAGAGTATGTGGGAGAGACAAAGGATAAGGTTGTATTCGACCTATACAGTGGAACAGGTACCATAGCCCAGATTATTGCGCCTGTCGCGAAAAAGGTAATTGGTGTGGAAATTGTGGAAGAAGCGGTAGAAGCAGCGAAAGAAAATGCGGCTTTAAATGGACTTAGTAATTGCAGCTTTATTGCAGGGGATGTGCTCAAGGTAATAGATGATATTGAAGAAAGACCAGACCTTATTATTTTAGACCCGCCGAGAGACGGAATACACCCGAAGGCACTTACAAAAATCATAGATTATGGCGTGGACAAAATGGTTTATATTTCGTGTAAACCTACGAGTCTGGCGAGGGATTTGGAAGTGCTGCAGGATAGGGGGTATAGGGTAGAGAAGGTGTGTGCGGTGGATATGTTTCCGGAGACGTATCATGTGGAGACTGTGGTGTTGCTACAAAGAAAGGATATGTAGAAATCCTTGAATTTACGCACTTTGTAGAGTTTTTCAGTTTCAACAAGATTGGTGAAAATCACAAGGAAAAAGAGCTTGTGAGAAAGGTGACCGTAGTTGTGGCATTAGACCTCGGTTGCGGGAACACAAAAAATTCTGAATATGAAAGTGAATAGAGAGCTATCAGATATACTGATAGAACGTAGGGATACTTCAAAAGAGTGTCCCTATTTTTTATATTAGGGCATTCCAAAAGGAGTGCCTTTTTCAATTCACTTTAGAAGG